>JAVVSI010000050.1:0-7576 GCA_036654315.1 Evtepia sp.
GGTTTTAATCCAAGCTTTCGCACGGTCAGCATCCACTTTGATGTCCACAGGAGTCACGAGGGGATTGTAGGTGCCGATTTCTTCAATGAAGCGGCTGTCTCTCGCATTACGAGAATCAGCGACGACAATACGATAGAAAGGGGCTTTCTTAGCACCCATTCTGCGAAGTCTAATTTTAACCATGTGTTTTCACCTCCAAATAAATTAACCTAACTTTCAAAGAGAAAGTTTTATGGAAACGTCTATAGACGATTGCCAACGAAGTGGTTTTTTTGACAGCGAGAAGTCGTATTTTAAAGGGAGAAAGGGAACTTGCGACTTTTTTTCCATTTACTCCCCGTCATTTGTTTTGCCATTTGTCTGGTCATTTGTTGCATCATCTCAAATTGTTTCAGCATACGATTGATGTCCACAACCTGTTTTCCACAGCCCGAAGCGATTCGTTTTTTACGGCTGCTGTTGAGAATAGAGGGATTATCCCGTTCGGCGGGCGTCATAGATAAGATGATTGCCTCGGTAGCATCGAGCATACTCTCGTCGAAGGAAGCACCTTCCAGTGCTTTGGGATTCATACCCGGGAGCATCCCGGCGAGATCACTGAGGGATCCCATGCTACGAATTTGAGTTAATTGCTCGTGATAATCGGTGAGGGTGAGTTGATTTTTTTTAATTTTCTCTTGGAGTACAGCAGCTTTTTGTATATCCATCTGTTGTTCTGCTTTTTCGATGAGGGAGAGAACATCACCCATACCCAAGATACGGGAAGCCATACGCTCCGGATGGAACGGCTCAATTTGATCCAATTTTTCACCGATTCCGATGAATTTAATTGGCTTACCGGTTACGGCTTTGATAGAAAGTGCGGCACCGCCGCGTGCATCGCCGTCAAGTTTAGTCAGGAGGATTCCGTTGATATCCAGGGCATCATCGAAGGCCTTGGCGGCATTGACGGCATCCTGACCGATCATGGCATCGACAACGAGAAGGATCTCGGTTGGGGAGACTGCTTTTTTAATTCCGCTGAGTTCATCCATTAGGGTTTCATCTATATGGAGGCGACCGGCGGTGTCCAAAAAGACCATATCGTTGCCATGTGCTTTGGCGTGTTCGATGGCGGCTTTTGCGATTGTAATTGGATTTTCCTGACCCATTTGGAAAACAGGAAGTCCCAATTGTTCCCCGACGACTTCGAGTTGTTTGATGGCGGCGGGTCTGTAAATATCGCAGGCGACCAAGAGCGGACGTTTTCCATTTTGCTTTTGCATAAAGCCGGCGAGTTTTGCACCATTTGTTGTTTTGCCCGCACCTTGTAAGCCGACGAGCATGACAACGGTGGGTGGTTGTGAGGCGATGGTCAGTTTTGCATTGCCACCGCCCATCAGGGAGACAAGTTCCTGATTGACAATTTTGACAATGGTTTGTGCGGGGGAGAGGCTTTCCAAAACATCGCTACCGATGGCTTGGTCGGTAATTGTTTTGACAAAATCTTTGACGACTTTGTAGCTGACGTCGGCTTCCAAGAGTGCCAAACGGATTTCACGCATTGCGTCTTTGACATCGTTTTCGGTTAAGCGGCCTTTGTTGCGCAATTTTTTAAATGCGGAGGAAAGTTTTTCGGTTAATCCTTCAAATGGCATGGGGTGATTCCCTCCTCAATGCAGAAATGGAGTCTTGCATTTGATTGCAGAGTGTATCCAATTCCCGGCTGGATAGTGTTTCATCGTTTAGGCTGCGGATTTGATCCAGTTGTGCTTGTAAATTTACAGTTACAGATTGCTCGGCATGAAAGCGAGCAATTAAGCCGGTTTTTTCTTCAACTTCCAGTAGAGACGACTCTGCACGCACGACAATATCGCGTACACCCTGCCGCGTGATTCCGAAATTCTCGGCAATTTCTGCGAGAGAGAGATCTTCGTTGTAGTACAGATCATAAAATTCTTTTTGTCGATCTGTCAGTAAGTCACCATAGAAATCATAGAGCATCGTCATACGATAAGTTTGATTTTTCATAACGGGCTCCTATTCAGTCAATGTAAAGCTACAGCGCTTTACAAGCCTAACTATCGTACAACATAGAGTCGATTTTGTCAAGAGAAATTTGAATAGAAAGCGAAAAAAACAGGCAAGATGTAATAGAATTGAGTTTCTTGCAAAAAACGCAAGTTTTTGTAGCGTCGTGCAAGAATTTTTCGGTGCTTCTTTACTTTTTCGCAAAATATGTTAAACTATAGAGGAATTGTTCCAATACGGAAGGAGAGTGGTCGCGGATGCTCCACATGACGCGGGAAGAGTTGATGCCGGGTGTGCATCTCACCGCAGTTCACACAACGAAATTCAAAACAGGTCTGATTGGGTTTACGTTTTTAGATGCACTTATGGAAGAAACAGCCGCACAAAATGCGATGTTACCTTCTCTGCTTTTGCGCGGGACGCAGAAGTATAAAGATATGGAGGCAATCTCCGCCGCCTTAGATGAGCTATATGGTGGATCCATTGATCCGATGGTTCGAAAAAAGGGAGAAACACAGTGTATCGGCTTTGTCGGTCGTTTTTTGGAAGATACGTATGCGCCGAATGTTAAGATGATAGAATCCATTGCGAATCTGATGGGTGAGATTTTGTTGCATCCGGCCGGTCGGCAGTTTGTGCCGGCGTATTTTGAGGGAGAACGGGAGAATTTAATCAGAGGGATTCGTGCGCAGATTAACGATAAACGGCAGTATTCCGTGACGCGACTCACGGAACTGATGTGCGAGGGCGAAGCCTACGGCATTGATAAATTGGGGCGTGAAGAGACAGCCGCTCAGATTTCAATGGAATCCCTTTGGACGAGATATCAAACTTTGCTCCATGAAAATACGCTCCATCTGTATTATTGCGGCTCCGCACCGATGGACCGCGTACGCGAGGCATTTTTATATGCACTCCGTGATTTACCGCAAACGCAGCGGAAATCCTGTCCACCCTGTCTGATCCAGACGGTGGATCCCAATATGGTGCCGCGTATGTTCGAGGAGAGAATGGACGTGACACAGGGCAAGCTGACGCTGGGTTTCCGCATTGCGGCGCATACCGACTTAGCAGCACTTCTGATGTTCAATGCGATCTATGGCGGTAGTACAACCTCAAAACTCTTTATGAATGTACGGGAACGCCTTTCCCTTTGTTATTTCGCAAGTTCCATGATCGAAAAGTATAAAGGGATTTTGTTTGTTTCGTCGGGTGTTGAGTTCGATCAGTACGAAAAGGCAAAAGATGAAATTTTGGCACAGTTAGACGCGTGCCGCAATGGAGACATCACGAAAGAAGAGCTGGATGCTGCACGCCGTTCTCTGGTCAGTAGTTTAAAAACCATGCCTGATATACAGAGCAGATTGGAAGATTATTGGTTGGGACAAGCGGTTGCAAATCAGTCGCAAACGCCGGAAGCACTGGCACTGGCAGTAGAAGCCGTCAGTATAGAGGATGTAGTAGCCGTTGCGAACGGCATTCGGACGGATAGTATTTATTTTTTAAATGGAAAGGAGGGGTAAGCCTTTGACCATTCAGACCTACCCAAGGCTTGGCGAAACGGTAGCGGAGCATACACTTGAAAACGGATTACACGTTTTTGTATTCCCCAAGCCGGACTTTGAAAAGAACTTTGCTTTTTTTGCAACAAATTATGGGGGAATGGATACCAAAATTGGAAGCGAAACAGAAGAGACGCCGCAGGGTGTTGCGCATTTTTTAGAGCATAAAATGTTCGATACAAAAGAAGGAAACGCGTTACAGGCACTTTCGCAAAACGGTGCTTCTCCCAACGCGTTCACGAGTTCTGCACTGACGGGTTATTACTTTGAGGGAAGCGAAAAATTCGAAGATAATCTAAAAATATTGCTCTCCTTTGTTTCAACCGCTTATTTCACACAGGAGAGTGTGGATAAGGAGCAAGGGATCATCGGGCAAGAGATTCGGATGATTGAGGACAATCCCGACTGGCAAGTGTTTATGAATCTGATGGCGGCACTTTACCAAGTACACCCCATTCGCAATTCCGTTGCAGGCTCTCAGGAGTCCATCGCGAAAATCACAGCAAAGACCTTAGATGCGTGCCACGCACAGTTTTATCATCCCGCGAATATGGTGCTGTGCGTTGCGGGCAACGTAGACCCGAAGCGTGTTTGTATGCTGGCGCGTGAAATTTTGCCTCAGGTGAAAAAAGCACCGATTACGCGTCATTACGCAGAGTCCGGCGTCTGTGCGCGCGAAAAAAGCGAGATAAAAATGGATGTTGCCACGCCTGTTTTTCAGTTTGGTGTCAAATTGGAACCAAAGGGGATGTACCAAGAATTGATGGGCGACTTGGTCTGTGATGCGTGGCTTGGAAGTTCGACCCCTCTGTATGCAAAACTTTATGCAGAAGGACTCATCAACGGTAGTTTTTCCTATGGCTGTGAAGTATATCCCGGCTGTGCATTTTTGGTCATTGGCGGTGAGAGCCGTGATCCGGATGCAGTGTGTGCCGCGATATGTGCGGAAGCTACGCGTATTGCGCAGGAGGGCTTGGACGAAGCACTGTTTGAACGGCTGAAAAAAGCGGCATATGGCAACCGTGTGCGTGCCTTGAATTCGTTTGAACATCTCTGTGTGCAACAGGCACAGGGCTATTTTTCAAATATCAATCCTTGGCGTTTTCCGGAATTCTATGACGAAATTCAAAAGACGGATATAGAATTTTTCCTGCAAGACTGTGTGTATCCCGAAGTCACAGCAGTATCGGTCGTCAGTCCGCGAGAGGCGGAACAATGAACGTCGTAACATTTCCGGGTTTTGGCCTGGAGTTTCACTTAAAACAAGTTGCGTTCACCGTCATGGGGCATTCCATTTACTGGTATGGGATCATCATTGCCTTGGGGTTTGCCTTGGGTGCCATGTTCTGTTGGAAGTATGCGGCCTGCTTTGGGATACGGCAGGATGATCTGGTAGATATGCTTTTGTTTGCGACACCGGCTGCGATTATCGGGGCGCGTATTTACTATGTGATCTTTTATTTGGATCGCTTCAGGAATCCGGATGGGACACTGAATATTCCGGATATGTTTCGAATTCACAACGGCGGAATTGCCATTTACGGTGCAATTATTGCCGCTGCCATCACCTGTTATCTTGTAACGCGATATAAAAAGCTACCCTTTTTTGCAATGGCGGATTTGTGTGTTTTTGGTTTATTGATTGGTCAACTGGTTGGACGCTGGGGCAATTTCATCAATGTGGAGGCATACGGCCGGGAGACGAGCTTGCCTTGGCGCATGGGTATTTACGATATTGTAAACGGCGCAAAGCAATACCTAGAGGTACATCCGACATTTTTATATGAGTCTTTATGGAATTTACTTGGGCTTATTTTGCTTTTTGTAATATTTAAAAAAGGATTGCGCCGTTTTGATGGTATGTTTTTCTTTGCTTATGTTGCTTGGTATGGTTTTGGAAGAGGACTGATTGAAGGGCTACGGACAGATAGCCTATATTTTTATAATTTGACTTTTTTCGGTGAACCGATTCGTACTTCACAAATGCTTGGATTCCTCACTTGTATCGTTGCGCTTGTTTATCTTGTCATTCGACTGTGGCGGCATCCGAATCAGGAATTGCTTTATGTCAAAAAAATAGAAAAAGAGAAAAGTGAGGAGTCTGCAAATGACAATCCTTGATGGGAAATTACTGGCTGCAAAGTGCAAAGAAGAGATCAAGAAGAAAACGGAAACACTGGCGATGAAACCGGGACTTGCCGTGGTCATCGTAGGGGATAACCCGGCTTCGCGTGTATATGTGAACAACAAACGAAAAGATTGTGAAGAGTGTGGATTTTATAGTGAGGAGTATGCACTCCCCAAAGAGACGACGCAAGCACAGTTATTGGATTTGATTGATGAACTGAATCATCGCGCGGATATCGACGGTATTTTGGTACAGTTGCCCCTGCCAAAGGGAATCAGTGAAGAGGCGGTACTCCTAGCGATTTCGCCGGAAAAGGACGTGGATGGCTTTCATCCAATGAGTATGGGTTCCCTTTTGGTTGGAAAATCCGGATTTTTGCCATGTACACCTGCCGGTATTCTCAAAATCTTAGATGCGTATGATATTGAGGTGGCTGGGAAGCAGTGTGTTGTCATTGGTCGATCGAATATTGTGGGGAAGCCGATGGCACTTCTTTTGCTCCAAAGAAATGGAACCGTTACCATTTGCCATTCAAAAACAGTGAATCTGAGTGCAATTTGTCAAACTGCCGATATTTTGGTAGCAGCAGTTGGAACGCGTGGTCTTGTGACGGCGGATATGGTAAAACCGGGTGCAGTTGTGATCGACGTTGCCATGAATCGGAATGACGCGGGAAAATTGTGCGGGGATGTTTGTTATGATGAAGTCAGCGCAGTGGCTTCCGCCATGACACCGGTGCCGGGTGGTGTAGGTCCCATGACGCGGGCGATGCTGATGGAGAATACACTGACAGCCGCCCTACGCCACCAAACGAAAAACAAAAATTTTGAATGAATACAAATTGGAGGATATGGTTATGAGTGAAAACAAAGAATACATTTCCCATGCAGAAGAGCATGGAGACATCTACATTTCAGAAGATGTACTGACGATGATCGCGGGAGCCGCCGCGCTGGAAATCGAAGGTGTGACCGGACTGGCAGGTGGGAATCTTGGTAACTTGGGTGATCAGTTACTGGGTAAAAAGAGTATGTCGCGCGGTGTGACCATGCAGCGGAACGGTGAAGTTCTGGTCATGAATGTGTCCATTTTGATTCAATACGGCTATGCGATTCCGGAGGTAGCGCGGAAGGTGCAAGAGGCTGTCACATCGAATCTGGAGGCAACAAGTGGCCTTGAAGTTTCGGCTGTGAATGTCCGCGTAGGTGGGATTACATTCGATAAGCAAACGCAGAATCCCTAAGGAGAACCACAAGCACCGTGCAGATTGAGAGCGCGGTGCTTGTATTTTCGATTAAAAATGGCAAGAATGAAAACAAAGGGTTTATTTTTTGCATATTCATGTATATAATAGAGAAATCATACTGGTTGCTTGCAACCTGATTCGGCTACGGAGGAATAACTATGACCCGATCTACCGCGCGAGAAATCGCAGTTCACTGTTCTTATACGATTGGTTTTACCGGACAATCACCGGAGGAAATTTTAGAAGAGCGGTTAAATCGTGACAACTTCCTAAACTGGAAGGACGAAGATGCCATTTATGCAGAGTACCCAAATGAGAAACAGCAGCAGTACATAAAAGAGCTTGTGAATGGTGTTGGGAAACACGCCCCCGAATTGGATGAATACATTGCACAATATGCGGTCAATTGGAAATTTGCGCGTATTCCGCGTATTTCGACGGCGATTATGCGCGTTGCTATGTATGAGATCTTATATATGCCTCAAATTCCCAATGCGACGGCCATTAACGAGGCAGTAGAGATTGCGAAGAAATATGAAGAGCAGAAAATGGTTTCGTTTATCAATGGAATTTTAGGTGCGTTTGTGCGCGCGGAATTTCCGAACGAGACGCCGGAAAAACCGATCAAGG
>JAVVSI010000051.1:0-7309 GCA_036654315.1 Evtepia sp.
TCTGACGATTTGCTTTCTCAACTACTCTACCGCTTTGAATATACGCTCGTCCTCGTGCTTTGTCTCTCCGTTGGTTTGGTTCTGCTTTCCGTCATGCTACCGCTACTCGGCGTACTCTCCGCCCTCGGCGCGTAATGTTAGGAGGTCCTTTTCTTGAAACATCCACTCCGCAACTTTATGACGCTCCTATCCTCGCTTCTACTCCCCCTACTTCTCCTATGGGGTGTTTCCTCACTCAATGTCAAAACATCCGCTGAAGCACTGACCCTTGCTGAACACGGATTGCATCGCGCGGCCGTTCAATTTTATGCGATTGAGGGACGTTATCCTTTCTCCCTGGAAGAACTGACCACACGATACGGCGCAGGCTTTGATGCCTCTCGCTTTTTTGTCGATTATCAATACGTTGCAGCCAATCTGATGCCCTCCATCACTGTCCTCCCACTTGCGAAAGGGGCGTTTTGATGAATGCTTCCAAACGACGCAATCTGCTTCCTATTGTTCTCTCTGCCCTTTTCTTTTTTCTCGCTATGACAACTGCACTCCTCGGTAGCAGTGTTTATAAATCAGTCACCAATGCGGCGCAAAGCAGCACAAACCAACGCACGGCACTCTCTTACCTCTCCAATCAACTGCACCGCAGTGATGTGCCGGGCGGTATTCAATTTCGCGCGGATCAGCTCCTATTGCGTAGCAGTTCGGACGATCCCTATGTTACGATTCTCTACTGCTACGATGGGCAACTCAAGGAACTTTATACCGAAGCCGCGCTCCTCTCTGAATTTTCTCCCGCTGATGGTACCTCTATTATGCCTTTGGATACTTTGTCTGTCTATGCACAAAAAGACAGCCTGACCCTCTATGCAAATATAGACACTGTCACCCTTACCCCTCATTGCGGATTTTCGGAGGTGCAAAGTGAAACATAATCGTGCCACCCTCTTTTTGACCGAACTGATTTTTTGTCTCCTGATCTTTGCACTCTCCACGGTTGTCTGTGTCGGACTCCTCTCTCATGCCAAACAAATCAGTCTGGAAAGTACGGAATTGACCGATGCCGTCTACCTCGCACAAAGCGGACTGGAAGGCCGGATTGATGGCTACGACATTGCGCGAACCCCCGCTTCGGATGATACAATCCTTGTTACCGTCGAAAAAAATGGTCGTACTATTTACACTCTGTCTATGGGGGTACGCCCATGAAAGATAAACTATCCCCTGCCGGTATCGGTGTGATCACGGTTTTTACCGTTCTCATTGTCCTCTGTCTTGCCGTCTTTTCTGCCCTGACACTGTCCTGTGCGCGTGCAGATTTGCGTCTTTCCCAACTGAATGCCGAAGCAGTGACCGCATATTACGCTGCGGACAAGCAGGCGCAATCTCTTTATCGCAATTTTTCTCTCTCCAATGAACCCGAATTGGAAACGCAAATCCCTATCTCCGATTCTCAGGCACTCCACTTGCATCTTACGCGTCAGCCTGATACAACCATCGCTATTTTGGCTTGGAATACGATCACGCTGGATCAAGAACCATCGTCTGTTTTACTCCCCGTTTGGCGGGGTGCGTAATTGTTCCGGAAAGGAGCTATTTGTGTGCAACTAACAGAAATCCTCACCCACGCCGTCAATCAGCAGGCCTCCGATATTTTAATCATTGCCGGTATGCCTATTACCTATAAACGCAATGGGAAACTCGTACGTGACCCGGGCGAACGTGTACTGCCCAATGATACCCAGCATCTTTTGGAAGAAATCTATGCCCTCGCAAATCACAGAAGCATTCAAAAACTGTCGGCAGAGGGCGACGATGATTTTTCTTTTTCTGTCCCCGGTCTTGCCCGATTTCGTGTCAATGCGCTTCGTCAACGTGGTTCCCTTGGCGCAGTCATTCGTGTCGTCACCTTTGAACTGCCCGATCATGAACGTATGCATATTCCAAACAAGGTTCTCTCCCTCGTCGATCTACCAAAAGGGCTTCTGCTCATTACCGGTGCGGCGGGAAGCGGGAAAACAACCACCCTCGCTTGTCTTGTGAACCACGTCAATACCACGCGCAGTGCGCATATTATCACAATTGAAGATCCCATTGAGTACCTCCATCAGCATAAAATGAGCGTTGTCATACAAAGAGAACTCTCTACCGATACGCTCTCTTATGATATTGCCCTTCGTGCCGCACTCCGAGAAGCCCCGGATATCATTCTCCTCGGTGAAATGCGGGATGCCGAAACCATTCGCGCCGCCGTCACTGCTGCCGAAACCGGTCATCTGGTCATCTCGACGCTCCACACAATCGGAGCGGCTAACTCCATTGATCGCATCATTGACGCCTTCCCACCGGAACAACAACAACAAATCCGCGTTCAGCTCTCCCAAGTGCTGGAGGGCGTCGTCTCCCAAACGCTTCTTTCCACCCTCGATGGCAGCATCACACCGGCCTTTGAAATTATGACCGTCAACACTGCCATCCGAACTATGATTCGGGAATCAAAATCTCACCAGTTGGACAACGTCATCGCAAGTTCTTCCGATGTCGGTATGATCTCTATGGATCAGAGCTTACTCGCTCTTGTTCGAGCGGGACGTGTCTCTCCCGATGAAGCACTTGTTCACAGTGTCAACAGCGATTGGCTTACAAAACGACTTGGAGGTGCGCAATGAATCGGTACACCTTATCTAACTCTTCGCTACGTATCTGTATGGATCTTCCCAATGCAGGCACGATTTATGGGCAACGTCTGACTGCCCCCTTACCTTTCCACACACTCAGCGACCTGATCTTAAAAATCGACGCTGTTTTGGATCAACAGAATTTCCCCCAAGCCTATCTCCGAACCCGTACCTTTTCCGAAAAAACAGCGAACGATGCCATCGCACTCTCTGCCCCCACACCACAAGAAGGTATGTCGCGGCGGGAGGTTCAACTGGCGCAGGGACGTCTGATTACCTTTGACATTCTCGTCGCAACCAGACGCAACGCAACTTGGCAAGGCAGTATCATCTGGCAGGATACCGCTGCACAGGAATTTTCAAGTGATCTGGAATTGCTTCGCCTCATTGATGCACGCCTGACACCACCGGCCTAAATAGGTTTTTTACCGCTACCCGTATATTCCATTCCAAATTGATCCATACTTTCTCTATAGAAAGGGTGGTGGAACATTTGGTCAAAGGAATTGCACGGCGTGTGGTCGTCGTGAATGCACCGGATCCAAAACTTTTTGAGCAAGCTATTTTCCTGCTGCGCGATGATGCGCTTGTCAACGAAAATGCACCCGAACAGGTTCTGCGTGAAGCACAGCAGGTTGCGGATGCGTTCCGCATTCAAAACGCACCGCACCGCAAAAAAAGAACAGCTCTCTCCGCGTTCTTTTTTTCGACCATGGGTGCCTTACTTGCCTCCTTTGTTTGGATCCTCTATTATTTTTCTTTTCTTGCATAACCAAAAAAGAAAACCCCCACTTCAAAGAAGTGGGGGCGTTCTCGTTATGGAGTGAGATTATCTCTCTTCGATCCAATGCTTGCCGATAGGATCCAGGGAAGAATCCTTATTCATGTTGTGGCAGATCATCAGAGTCTGGTTGCGGTTTTCAACCTGCAGAGCGTTCTCGAAACCAGCAGCATCAACGTTGGTGTTGAGTGCTTCTTTGGTCAGGCGGACAGCCAGCGGGTCTTTTGCAGCAATGGTACGAGCAAGCTCGATTGCAGCAGGATACAGGTCAGCTCTTGCATCAACGACGCGAGAGACAAGACCCAGGTTCCAAGCTTCACTTGCATCAATGAAGTTACCTGTCAGCAGCATCTCGTATGCACGGCCGGTGCCGATCAGACGAGGCAGCTTGTAGGAGGAGCACATATCAGCGCCGCCGATGCCAACGTTGGCATAGAAGCAGGAGAAACGTGCAGCCTTTGTGCAGAGACGGATATCAGAAGCCATTGCCAGAGAGAAGCCGCCACCAGCGGAGACGTTGTCAATCATGGCAATCCAAGCTTG
The DNA here is from genome assembly GCA_036654315.1 of Evtepia sp. Lineage (GTDB taxonomy): Bacteria > Bacillota > Clostridia > Oscillospirales > Oscillospiraceae > Evtepia. The sequence goes on from JAVVSI010000051.1 coordinate 3,997, forward strand.
AGGAGTACGGCTCATGTTGAGTTCCATCTCACCCAATTTGATCTGATAAGCATAGAAGCCCGGAGCGGTCTTCTCATAATCGGTCAAGCCTTCCTTGACGTCCAGGCCAGCGCAGAAGCCCTTGCCTTCGTCGCCGCCATAAAGCAGAACGACTCTGACGTTGTAGAAGTCATTTCTCAGCTTGTCGCACAGGTCGGTCATCTCTGCCACCAGGACGTGGCTGAGTGCGTTGTATGCCTTCGGACGGTTGAGAGTGACTTTCATGATGTTCGGCTCGACCATATCAATGAGAAGAGTCTCATATTTAGGATAAGTCGCTGCTTTCGGATATTCGATGTTCATGTTGCATTCCTCCTTAAATTTTACGGTTCTCTTGACCGGAATCCATGGGGAAGAGTGCCGTTTTTATCGCCCGACCCGCAGATGCGGGTCGGACGCACGACACTCAAATATATATACGAGGGTGGGACGCACCCCGGTATATGAAAAGTAACAAGAGACGATTAGCCCTTTGCACCCGCAACATACATAGCATGGATCAGATACTGGATATCGCCGGAACCTTCGATGTTCGGCGCAATTGCAGCATCACGCAGGAAACGCTCAACCTGATACTCGTCGCAGACACCGTATGCGCCCATTGCGTTGACAGCCATGGTTGCAACCTTGGTTGCAGTCTCAGCGGAATAACCCTTGGACTGTGCAGTGTGGCTCTGTACCATACGCATGGTATTCACGTCATCACCTGCAAAGTGGTTCTGGTCGCAGAAGTCAGCAGCGTCAAGCAGCAGAAGTTCTGCGGTCTTTGCATAGGTCAGCATGGTGGAAAGTCTCAGCTGTGTGGTTGGGAACTTTGTGATGGGCTTGCCTCTGTGCAGTTTTTCCTGGCAATATTTCAGTGCCAAGTCAGCAGCACCCAGTGCAGTACCGGCGAATACGGAGGAGAAGCCCAGTTTGCCGTATGTGGTTGTGCCGAGCAACTGTGTAAATCCGTCACCGTGTGCGCCGAGGATGTTGTCTTCGGTGATCTCTACATCATCAAAGAACAGGTCATAGACTTTAGAGCCTTTATAGCCGATCTTCTCCCAAGGAGTGGAGATAGAATAACCCTTTGTGAACTTGTCAACAACAATGCCGGTTACAAGGTCTTTTCCTTCTGGGCCTGCGCCTGCTTCTTTTGCGAAGAGAACGACAGGGCCTTCGTATGCACCGTTGGAGATGAAACGCTTTACGCCGTTGAGGAGGTATTTGCCTTCGCCATTTTTGGTGAGGACGGTTTTTAGCATTTTAGGATCTGAACCGGTCTCAGGCTCTGTGAATGCGAAGGAGACGATCTTCTCACCGCTGATGCAGGGAGCAAGATATCTTTCTTTCTGCTCGTGGCTTGCATACAGATCAAGTGCCTCAAGGCCAAGAATGAACACGTCGAGTGCACAGCCTGCACTTGGGGAAACGCGGCTGATCTCTTTGAGAACAATTGCTTGTTCAATGTGACCCATTTCCATACCGCCGTATGCTTCGGGGAAGCTGATTCCGATGAATCCGCTCTCTGCCATAAGGGCAACGAGGTCTTCGGGGAAATGCTCTGCGGTTTCGATTTCTTCGATTCTGGGTTGAAGTGCTTTATCAGCAAAATCTTTTACCAGTTCGTATACCATTTGTTGATTTTCGTTGAGTGTAAATTCCATAGAAAAAAATCCTCCTGTATGATAGTTTTTGAACACAGATTTCGGAAAACCTGCTTGGACACTTTAGAAGAATGCCCAAACAAAAAGCTTCCAAACCGGGCAACTTCTACGTCAGTATTATAGCACAACCTGCAAAGGGGTGCATGATATTATTTCATCATTTTTCTGGCGACCAGTAGTGCTTTTTAATTACTCCATATGTGTTTTATCTTGGAATAAATGTAAAATTACCAAAAAAACAGGGGGCAGATTATAGCGGTTTGCATAAAAAGGAAATTTTGTCCTTTTTCAGAAGCCCCGCCCTATTCTGTGTTTCACAAACTCCACCACGCGCTTTCCATAGCAATTGGAACAAAAAACAATTATACACTTGACGAGACGCCGGGAATCGTGTAATATAAAAAAGTATTGTTAAGCATAGGGTAAGTGATTTTACCCGGTTTGTCAAGAGACTTGGAAAAACCGCTTCGTATCCGTGAAGGAGCGATGCGCTGTTTATAAACCGAATTATAAGGAGTTGCTAAACATGGAGATCCAAAAGATTGGCGTCTATGGTGCCGGCAATATGGGTAGAGGTATCGCACAGGTCGCTCTACAAGGCGCATATGACGTTGTTCTGTACAATCACAGAGAAGCCACATTGGAGAAAGGTGTCGCCGCAATTAAGGCCAACTTTGCCAAAAGCGTCTCCAAAGGAAGAATGACACAAGAAGAATCCGATACCTTGTTCGCAAGACTCAAACCAACCACTGTTTTAGAGGATCTGGCGGATATGGACGTGGTCTTTGAGGCAGTTCTGGAAAAGTTGGATGAGAAAAAAGATATTTTCGCAAAACTCGGCCCCGTCTGCAAACCCGAAACTATCTTCGTCAGTAACACCTCCAGCCTCAGTGTCACCGAAATGGGCGCGGCAAGTGGTCGTCCCGAACAATTCGTCGGTATGCATTTCTTCAGCCCCGTTCCTGCAATGAAGCTCGTCGAGATCGTACAGGGTTCCGAAACTACCAAAGAGAGCATGGCTGTCTGCTGCGCTGTTGCCACGCGTATGGGAAAAGAATTTATCCAAATCGAGGACGTCCCCCTCTTTGCTGCAAACCGTATCGTCTGCCCCATGCTCAATGAGGCCGCTTTCCTTGCGGAAGCAAAGGTCTGTTCGTATGAGGATATTGATAAAGCCTGCGAACTCGGCTACAACCAGCCGGTCGGTCCACTGAAACTTTGTGACTTGATCGGCATTGACGTCATGCTCGACGTGATGAATTCTCTCTACACCGAAACCAAAGATTCAAAGTTCCGTCCTGCACCCATGTTCGCAAAACTCGTGCGTGCCGGTCGTTTGGGTAAAAAAGTCGGCAAGGGTTTTTATACCTACACAAAATAATGCAATCGAAAACACAGGGGGTTGTCGTCGGTTTTGGCTGATGGCGGCCCCCTTTTGCGTATCAATCGGAAAGGATGCGTTTTTCTATGCGTATTGCAAATACAGTACAAGACTCCATCGTGGATGGTCCCGGTCTACGCTTCACCGTATTCACCCAAGGCTGTCCCCATCACTGCCCCGCCTGCCACAACCCGGATACACATGATCCATTTGGTGGGCGTGAAGTAAGCCTGTCTGAATTTTC
>JAVVSI010000052.1:0-7304 GCA_036654315.1 Evtepia sp.
AATCAGTGTGGAATCGGAGACAAGGTCAAAGTTATGGAGACCCGTCCTCTTTCCAAAGATAAAAACTGGCGCGTGATTGAGATCCTTGAGAAAGCGAAGTAAGGAGGTGCCGTAAATGATCCAACAAGAATCCTATCTGAAGGTGGCGGATAACACCGGCGCCAAGGAAATTAAAACCATTCGCGTACTCGGCGGCTCAGTCCGCAGATACGGAAACATCGGCGACGTCATTGTCGCTTCTGTGAGAAAAGCCGCACCGGGCGGCACAGTCAAAAAGGGTGAGGTCGTGCGTGCTGTCATCGTTCGTACTGCACGCGGTGTCCGTAGACCCGACGGCAGCTATCTTCGTTTCGACGAAAATGCCGCTGTTCTCATCAAAGAAGATAAAAACCCAAGAGGTACGCGTATCTTTGGGCCAGTCGCCCGCGAGCTTCGCGATAAAGATTATATGAAAATCTTATCACTGGCTCCCGAAGTACTGTAAGGGGGGGAACATAGTTGAATTCATTGAGTATTAAAAAAGGCGATACCGTTGTTGTTCTGTCCGGTAAGGATAAGAATAAGCAGGGAAAAGTCATGGAAGTGATGCCCAAAGACGGTAAAGTCATCATCGAAAAAATCAACGTCGTCTCCCGTCATACGAAACCTCGTAAGCAAGGCGACGAAGGTGGAATCATCAAAAAAGAGGCTCCAATGTATGCCTGTAAGGTGATGCGTGTCTGCCCCAAATGTGATAAGCCAACCCGTCCCGCTGCCAGAATGACAGCAGACGGTAAACGAGTTCGCGTCTGCAAAAAGTGCGGCGCGGAAATCTGAGAGAGGAGGAGTAATCAGTTATGCCGAATTTGAAAACTAAGTACAACGAGGAAGTTGCTCCTGCTCTCATGCAGAAGTTCAGCTACAAGAGTGTCATGCAAATCCCACGCATTGACAAGATTGTCGTCAACATCGGTTGCGGCGAAGCACGAGACAATGTCAAGGTTCTTGATTCTGTTGTCCGTGATTTGGGTGTCATCACCGGTCAAAAGGCAATCATCACAAAGGCAAAGAAGTCTGTCGCAAACTTCAAACTCCGTGAAGGTATGCCGATCGGGGCGAAGGTCACACTGCGTCAGGATAGAATGTGGGAGTTCCTTGATCGTCTGCTCAATGTTGCTCTGCCGCGTGTCCGTGACTTCCGCGGGATCAATGCAAATGCGTTTGATGGTCGTGGAAACTACGCACTCGGTATCAAAGAACAGCTCATCTTCCCCGAAATCGAATACGATAAGATCGACAAGATTCGTGGTATGGATATCGTAATCTGCACCACAGCCAATACGGATGAAGAAGCCAGAGAGCTCTTAGGGCTGATCGGTGCTCCTTTCACCAAGAACTGATTTAGGAGGGAAAACCATAATGGCAAAAAAGGCTATGATCCTCAAGCAGCAAGCAGAGCCAAAGTTTTCCACTCGCCGTTACAATCGGTGCAAAATCTGCGGACGTCCTCATGCGTATCTGCGTGATTACGGCGTCTGCCGGATTTGCTTCCGAGAGCTGGCTCATAAGGGTCAGATTCCCGGCGTGCGGAAGGCTTCCTGGTAAGCTTGCCAATCCTGTCGCAAACGGCAACAGGTCGTCACGAAACGATACCTTGCCGCTTTACAGATCCAATCTGTCACTCTATATAGGAGGTTAATCCCTATGCATATTACTGACCCCATCGCGGATATGCTCACTCGTATCCGTAATGCCAACAACGCAAAGCACACAACAGTTGATGTACCTGCTTCAAACATGAAGAAGTCCATCGCTCAAATCCTTCTGGATGAAGGCTTCATTAAGAGCTTCCAAATCGTCGAGGACGCCGGACAAGGGATGATTCATATTACCCTGAAATACAATGCAGGGCATGAAAAAGTCATTACCGGTCTGCGTCGCGTCTCGAAACCGGGTCTCCGCGTTTATGCGGGTTCCGAAGAATTGCCCCGTGTCCTGCGTGGACTCGGAATTGCTATCGTATCTACTTCAAAGGGCGTTATGACCGACAAGACTGCGCGAGCAGCTCATATCGGCGGTGAAGTCCTTGCATTCGTCTGGTAAGGAGGGGAACTGCATATGTCAAGAATTGGTAGACTGCCCATTACCCTCCCTTCAAACGTCGAGGTTAACGTGGCAGACGGGAATTTGGTCACCGTCAAAGGGCCGAGAGGTGTGCTTACACAGCAGCTCACCGACAAGCTCACATTGACACAGGAAGACAATGTCATCCATGTGACACGTCCCAATAATGAAAAAGAAAACCGCTCCCTGCACGGTTTGACCCGTACTCTGCTTAACAACATGGTACTTGGAGTCACCGAGGGATTTAAAAAAGAATTGGATGTCAACGGCGTTGGCTATAGAGTCGCAAAAGATGGCAAGAGACTTGTCATGAATATCGGCTTCTCTCACCAGGTTATTGTCGACGAAGAAGAGGGCGTCACGATTGATGTCCCGACACCCAACAAAATTATCATCAGCGGCAACAGCAAACAACAAGTCGGTCAGTTCGCCGCAGAAGTCAGAGCAAAAAGACCACCTGAGCCTTATAAGGGCAAGGGGATCAAATACACAGATGAGGTCGTACGCCGTAAAGAGGGCAAGACCGGCGTAAAGAAATAAGAAAGAGGTGTGCCTAAATGATTAAAAAACCCGATACCAACGCGCAGCGCATAAAGCGTCATAAGCGTGTCCGCGGGAAAGTCTCCGGCACCTCCGAGAGACCCCGTCTGGACGTTTTCCGCAGCGGAAGCAACATCTACGCTCAAATTATTGATGATAGCAAGGGTGTGACACTCGCCGCTGCATCTTCCCTTGAAAAAGCGTTTGAGGGCAAGGGCGGGAACTGCGAAGCTGCTGCAAGCGTAGGCAAGATGATTGCCGAACGCGCCAAAGAAAAGGGCATCGAAGTTGTTGTCTTTGACCGAGGTGGTTATTTGTACCACGGACGCGTGAAGGCTTTGGCAGAGGGCGCAAGAGCCGCCGGTCTGCAATTTTAAAGGGAGGAGGAACTACTATGGCAAGATTTGAAAGAGAACCCAGCGAGTTCACGGAAAAAGTTGTCTCCCTGAACCGCGTCAGTAAAACCGTCAAAGGTGGCCGTATTTTTAAGTTCGCCGCTCTTGTTGTTGTCGGCGACGAAAAAGGTAAGGTTGGCTTTGGTCTCGGTAAGGCGGCTGAAGTCCCCGAAGCAATTCGGAAAGGCATCGAGGACGCAAAGAAGAACATGGTCACGATTTGTATGTCAGGCACCACAATTCCCCATGAAGTGATCGGTGCATTCGGCGCAGGTCGCGTCCTCCTCAAACCCGCTGCTCCCGGTACCGGCGTAATCGCCGGCGGTCCTGTCCGTGCTGTCCTCGAGGCGGCAGGAATTAAGGACATCCGTACCAAATGTCTGCGCTCCAATAACCCACAGAACGTCGTCACGGCGACCATGGTCGGATTGAAATCCCTCCGCGGTCCTGAAGAAGTGGCACGGATCCGCGGTAAGAGCGTGGAAGAAATCTTAGGTTAAGGAGGGCTGATAGCTATGGCAAATCTCAATATTAAGCTGGTAAAAAGCTTAAATGGCCGAATTGCAAAGCATAAGGCCACTGCGGAGGCTTTGGGTCTGCGTAAGATCGGCGATACCACCGTACAGCCCAATAATCCCGCCACCCAGGGCAAAGTTGCCCGTATCGGATACCTGCTTCAGGTCACCGAAGAACAGTAAGGAGGTGCGCAATATGAATCTGCATGAACTTTCCCCCGCTCCCGGTTCCACTCACGTCAACAAACGTAAGGGCAGAGGCCACGGTACCGGCAACGGTAAAACCGCAGGTCGCGGTCATAAGGGTCAAAAGGCTCGTTCCGGCGGCGGTATCCGTATCGGTTTTGAAGGCGGTCAAATGCCTCTGGCACGTCGCATTCCAAAGAGAGGCTTTCACAATATTTTTGCAAAGCCCCTTGAGACCGTCAATCTTACCGTACTCAATCAGTTTGATGAAGGTGCGACCGTCAATGTCTGCGACCTGATGGAAAAAGGCATCCTGTCCAAATGTGAATATGGTGTCAAGGTCCTTGGCAATGGCGCATTGACCAAAAAACTAACCATCCGAGCAAATGCCTTCTCCGCTTCGGCTAAGGCGAAAATCGAAGAAGCAGGCGGGAAGGCTGAGGTGGTCTAATTGATTCAGACCGTCCGTAACGCATGGAAGATTCCGGACCTTCGTAGGAAGCTCTTGTTTACTGTCTTTGCATTACTGATTTTCCGTCTGGGTGCAGCAATCCCTGTACCCTATATCAACACCGATATGCTCCAGCAGGCAATTTCTGCGAATGCCGGCACGATCTTTGGTTTACTCAATACCATGAGTGGTAGTGCATTCTCGCAAGCAACCTTGTTTGCCTTATCCATTCAGCCGTATATCAACGCATCCATTATCATCCAGTTGCTCACGATTGCCATACCGGCTTTGGAGAGATTGGCAAAAGATGGTGGAGAAGATGGCAAGAAGAAAATTCAGGCGATTACGCGTTATGCAACGCTTGGTATTGGCTTACTTCAGGGTTTTGGATACTTTACCCTGATCCGCAGCTACAATCTGATCACAACCCCCGGCATTTGGAGTGCAATTGTTATTATTCTCTCCTTCACCGCAGGTTCCGTGTTCCTGATGTGGCTCGGGGAACAAATTACCGAATTTGGAGTGGGCAACGGAATTTCCGTGATCCTCTTTGTCGGTATCATCTCGCGGATTCCGCAGATGGTGAGTATGTTCATAACCGGTATCTCTCGTTTCTTCAATCCGGCAGATATGACGAATTGGACACAGGAAGCGATAGATAAGTATAATGAAGCTGTGATGCACCCCGCAATTTGTGCATTGTTTATTGTCGGTATGTTACTGCTCGTCGTTTTCATCGTATTTATTTCTTTGTCAGAACGTCGCATTCCGGTGCAGTATGCAAAGCGCGTTGTGGGCCGTAAAGTGTACGGAGGTCAGTCCAGTCATATTCCGATGAAAGTCAATATGGCGGGTGTTCTCCCGATTATCTTTGCACAGTCCATCGCGACCTTGCCGGCAACGATCGGAATGTTTGTTCCCTCCTCTCAGGTGGAAGGAACAGGTTGGAATACATTCCTTCGACTGTTCGATTCCACGTCAGTGTTGTATATTATCGTTTACTTCTTCCTGATTCTCGGTTTCAGTTACTTCTATACGACGATTCAATTTAATCCGATTGAAGTAGCCAATAACCTCAAGAAGAACGGCGGTTTTATACCCGGATTCCGTCCGGGTCGCCCCACTGCCGAATTCCTTTCCAGAGTGTTATCGCGCCTGACTTTGTTTGGTGCAGTCTATCTGGCTATTATTGCGATCTTGCCGATCATTACGAGTAATGTCACAGGTTTTGCGTCTCTTGCGATAGGCGGTACATCCGTTATCATCGTGGTCGGCGTAGCACTTGAAACGGTGAAGATGCTGGAGGCCCAAATGCTCATGCGGCATTATAAGGGCTTCTTGGAATGAGAGGTATGTTCTTATGAAGCTGATTCTGTTAGGCCCTCCCGGCGCCGGCAAAGGTACACAGGCGGAGATCCTTGCGAAACAATTTGCGATCCCTACCATCTCAACCGGTAATATTCTTCGCGCTGCCGTAAAAAACGGAACTCCGATTGGTCTGAAAGCCAAGGAGTATATGGAAAGCGGTCAGCTGGTTCCGGACGAAGTGATCATCGGCGTGATCACGGAACGTCTGGCTGATCCCGATTGTCAAAAGGGCTATATTCTTGATGGTGTCCCGCGTACCATCCCGCAGGCAGAAGCCTTGGAAAAAGCCGGAGTCACATTTGATGCCGTTGTCTCGCTTGAAATATCGGACGAGAAAATTATCAAACGTATGTCCGGTCGCCGCGTCTGTGTGAATTGCAGTGCACCATTCCATATAGAGGGCAGACCACCTCAAGTAGAGGGTGTCTGTGATCTCTGTGGTGGGAAGCTCGAACTGCGAGACGACGACAAACCGGAAGTCGTTCAAACCAGACTCCAAGTCTATCATCAGGAAACCGCTCCCTTGAAAGACTTCTATGCAAAAAGAAATCTTCTGAAAGCTGTTGAGGATCAGGCGGGCATTGAAAAAACGACCGCTGCTGTCCTGACGGCATTGGGGAAAGCATGATAGCTCTAAAATCCCGGGAAGATATCATTCGTATGCGCCGCGCCGGGAACATTACCGCCGATGCCCGCACACTGGCGGGTAAAATGGTAAAACCCGGTGTCACAACGCTTGAGATTGATCGCGCGGTTCGGTCTTTCATTGAGAGCAAAGGCGCAGTTCCTTCTTTCCTCAATTACAACGGGTATCCCGGATCCGCTTGTATTTCCGTGAACGACGAAGTAATTCATGGAATACCGGGTTCTCGTGTTTTGCAGGAAGGGGATATCGTCAGTGTAGATGTCGGCGCGTATATCGACGGATTTCACGGCGATTGCGCAGGAACGTATCCCTGTGGGGACATTTCACCGGAAGCGAGGCGGCTGATTGAAGTCACCGAACAAAGCTTCTGGGAGGGAATGAAGTTTGCAAGGAATGGGTTCCGCGTCTCTGATATCTCGCACGCAGTCCAGTCCTTTGTGGAAGAAAACGGCTTTTCTGTTGTCCGCGAATACGTGGGCCATGGAGTCGGCTCGAAACTCCACGAAGCACCGGAAGTTCCAAATTTCGGCGTCCCCGGACACGGTCCACGTCTTCTGCCCGGTATGACCATCGCGGTAGAACCAATGGTCAATGGCGGAGACTGGCATATCCAAGTTCTGCGAGACGGGTGGACTGTCAAAACGAAGGATCGTTCCCTCTCTGCACATTATGAGAACTCGATCCTAATTACCAAAGCTGATCCCGAAATTCTAACGATCCCCACGGAGTCATTGGAATGAAGATTGGTGAAATCGTGAGATCCCTCTCCGGTCACGATCAAGGAAATTTTTTCTATGTTGTCAATATCAAAGAGGAATTTGTTTATCTGACCGATGGGAAACATCGAAAAATAGAGCACCCGAAGAAAAAACGTATGAAACACGTTATTTCAAGCGGACTCTGGACACACCCGGTTACCGGCCGTATCCAAAGTGGGACGCCGGTGCTGGACAGTGAAATCAGGAGAGCGCTGGCCGCTTTCCGTGACAGGTTCAGTACAGACCAAGGAGGTATGACGCTTGGCTAAAAGCGACATGATTGAGCTGGAGGGCACCGTTGTAGAATCCCTGCCAAACACCACCTTTCGGGTGGATATCGGG
>JAVVSI010000053.1:0-7248 GCA_036654315.1 Evtepia sp.
GCTTTCTCTACATCGCGGAATCCTTCGTCACGTTGCAATGCACCGGAAAAACCCTGCTGCACAATGTTCATCGGAATAGTACAGCCCTCGCCGCCTAAAGCCAAATAACCCTTGTAGTCAAGCGCATAACGAACCGCTTCCTGTACCTTCGGATTCGATAATTCGGGCGCAATCGCGGCATCGCGGCTCATAACCAAAAATGTAAGCATTGCAGTTGAGCCGGTCTTGATCGCCACATCCGGCACACCTTCAAGCTGTTTTGCAGTCTCGGAGTTCAAGCCCAGTGCAATATCAATCTCGCCGTTTTTCAGCGCGGTGATCTGTGCATCCACACTCGTCATCTCTTTCAAAATCAGCGTGTCAATGTTCTTTACATCGCCCCAATAGTTCGGGTTCTTCTGTAAAATCAGCTGCTCTTTTGGGGTCCACTTTTCAATGATATATGGTCCTGAACCGGCAGAATTGGAATTCAACCACTCTTTTGCAGTATCGCCGCCCTTGTCCGAACCACCATGCTCCTTTACCACTGCGCTATCTAAAACACAATAGGCATTGGAAGTCAGCTTGACAAGGAATGACGCGTCTGCATCGTGCAAGGTATACTCAACTGTGTAGTCATCCACTGCCTTGACGCTTTTCACGATCTTCATGTTCGCATACGCATTGCTCTCGGGCATATTCAGAACCCGGTTCACACTCCAAACAACATCGTTTGCCGTCAGCTTGTTGCCGCTGGAAAATACAACGTCGTCGCGTAAATGAAACGTATAGATTTTCCCCGTCTCGTCAATTGTGACGTCCTTGGCAATTGAGGGTTCCGGTGTCCCCATCGTACCTGTCTTAATGCTATAGAGCATATCATAGGCGGCGTAGGAAACCATGTTCGCATATGGTTCGTACATATTACCCGGGTCTAGGGTGTTCAGGTCAGTCTGTGCGCCGATTACAATGGTTTTCCCTGCAGCGGCTTGATCCACTTTGCCACTGCTTCCATCGCCACAGGCGGTCAGTAGGGTGAAGCACATACAGGCGGTGAGTAGGAGCGCGAGAAGTTTCTTCATTTCAGTTCCTCCAATTATTTTAAATTATGGCTTGCATAAATGGCACGCGACAAAATGATTGGGTGCAATTTCGTGCAGTTGCGGGAAATCTGTGCGACAGTGTGTGGTAACATAGGGACAACGTGTATGAAAGGCACAACCGGAGGGTGGCTCTGTGGGGCTTGGTAAGTCGCCCGCAAGCACAATCCGTTCCCGGCTGATCCCTCCGTGTTCTTCAATGGTGGGGACAGCAGAGATCAGTGCTTTCGTATAGGGGTGCATTGCATCGGCAGCAATCTTCTCCGCCGGTAACTCCTCCACAATACGACCCAGATACATCACCGCGATCCGCTGGCAACAGTGTTCCACGACACTTAGATTATGAGAAATAAATAAATAGGTGAGATGATACTCCTCTTGTAAATCCTCAAGTAAGTTAATGACCTGCGCCTGTATCGAGACATCCAAGGCGGAAACCGCTTCATCACAGACAATTAGTTTTGGATGCAACGCGATGGCACGCGCAATTCCTACCCTTTGTTTTTGCCCACCGGACATTTCATGGGGGTAACGCATCAGATAAGAGGGGGATAAGCCGACTTGATCACAAAGTTCCAAAACACGCTTATGACGCTCTTCCTTGGTATAGAGCTTGTGAATCGCAAACGGCTCTGTCAAAATATCCTCTACGCGTCTGCGTGGATTCAGACAGGAGGCGGGATCTTGAAAAATCATCTGCGTTTTTTGACGCAAATCCCCAAGCTGACGCTCTTTTAGATTCGAAATATCTACGTCGTCAAATTCAATTGTACCGCCGGTGAGGGGATAGAGGCGAAGTAAGGATTTACCGAGCGTCGATTTCCCACAGCCGGATTCACCTACAAGTCCAAATGTTTCCCCGCTGTGAATCGCAAGATCCACACCATCGACAGCATAGAGTGTCGCTTTCCGACCACGTTCGCGCTTGACCGTAAAATGCTGTTGTACGCCCTTGGCGCGTAGTAATATGTCTTGTTCCACAAGCAACAACTCCTGTTCTCAAACTAACGCTACCGTACATTCTTTTTATCAAAGAAAATACGAAAGACTTTTATGATTTTATGATGCAGTGGAATTTTTTTCTTGCGCCACGAAGCATCGCACTGCGCGTCCATCCGCTAAAGTGAACAGTGGTGGCTGTTCCTGTCGACAACGATCCGTTGCAAACTGACAACGTGGATGAAAATGACAACCCGTTGGCATTTCGTCGACATCGGGAACCATACCCTCAATGGTCTCCAATTTTCCCACTTTTCCCATTTGCGGCAAAGCCAAAATCAATCCGCCTGTATAGGGATGCAATGGTTCGCCGAACAACTGACGCGTGGGCGCGATTTCTACTACCTGCCCGGCGTACACAACAGCAACCCGATCACAAAATCCCGACACAATTCCAAGATCGTGCGTAATCATCATGACACTCATATGCTTCTCGTCCCGCAAATCACGCAACAACTGTAAAATTTGTGCCTGAATGGTCACATCCAGTGCAGTGGTTGGCTCGTCAGCGATCAGCAGAACCGGATCACAGGCGAGCGCAATGGCAATCATGACACGCTGACGCATACCGCCGGATAACTGGTGAGGGTATTCTTTCAAACGCTGTTCCGGGGAGGGAATGCCACAGAGATTCAAAAGATTCAGTGCCTTTTCCATCGCTTCCTTTTTGGAACGCTTTGTATGAAGCAAAATAGACTCGGTGATTTGCTTCCCACAGGTATGAACCGGATTTAACGAAGTCATCGGCTCCTGAAAAATCATTGCAATGCGATTCCCGCGGATTTCCTGCATCTCTTTTTTACTCGCTGAGATCAAATCATGACCTTCAAACTCAATTTCTCCGGATACATGGCAATTTTTGGATGGGAGCAAACCCATCACCGCAAGAGATGTGACACTTTTTCCGCTACCGGATTCTCCCACAATACCAAGTGCTTCATTTTCATTGATTTGGAGTGAAAGGTCGGAGATCACGGGGGTATAGACACCGTTTCTCTGAAATTCCACCGTTAAATTTTTAATATCCAGCAGTTTGCTCACGTATCCTACCTCCGAACCGACCAAAAATCGGTGTGTTTCGTTCTTTACCGTGTAAAACTATTTAGAGACGCAAAATAGAGGCGCAAGCCAATTTGCAATTCTGCGTCTCTGACAGATCAGATATAACTTACATTTTACTATTTCTTGCCCATTTTTGCAAGAATAAAAAGGAAAAACAAAGTACTTCTTCTGCGCTTTTTTTGTATCAAATGACCAAAAATCCAAGTGATCATGAAAATTTTGGTTCTGCTTTGTGATTTTTTACCATACACTACGATCAAAGGGAGGGGATTCCAATGGCCGAATTGGGGAATTTAATCACATGGACCTATACCGGACGGGCGCAAATTCCATTGCAATGGGCGACCATCTCTGTTTTGAAAAAAACACCCAATGGCAAAGTCAGTTTGTTTGCCGTGCGCATTACGGATAAAGATGGAAAAATTAAACCAATGTCAATCCCAACACCAAATATTGATAATAGTTTATCACCCGGTAAAACACCGGCATTTGCAATTTGTGATATTTTGGTCGAACATCCGAATTATCGGATTCTTCTCATTGAAAATGTCCAAGTTTTTGCCGATACGACCAGTTTACAGGAATTATTGCTCATCCCACTGCCGGAAGGTGGTTCGGAAACTTCCACGATGGATGTGGTTCGCATCACCCCGCAGGATCTCTGAACATTCAAAAATCATCCATGACAAGGAGGGAACAGTGTGGGAACAGTGATTGTACCTTATATCCCAACCTACATCACCGTACACATGGCCAGACCGGAAGTGAATGCGGAAAATATCACAGTCTCATTTCCCGATTATATCAAAAATGTGGCATCCAGTGAGATTTATCCAACCTGGGGCGAGACGGCACTGCGTGCGAATATTTTGGCTCAAATCTCATTTGCTCTAAACCGCGTCTATACCGAATTTTATCCCAGCCAAGGCTATGATTTTAATATTACCGCCTCGACCTCCATTGACCAAAAATTTATCAAGGGTCGGAATATTTTTAAAAATGTCGAAAAATTGGTTGACGAGATGTTTGATGATTATATCAGACGCGAGGGATTTGCAGAACCTTTATCCACACAGTTCTGCAACGGTACCACAAGCACCTGTGACGGCTTATCTCAATGGGGCAGTGAGTACCTCTCACAAGAGGGCTACAGCACCATTGGAATTTTAGAAAAATATTACGGTGAAAATGTGGAAATTGTATATAATGCGCCGATTCGCGATATCCATTATTCTTATCCGGGTGTCCCTTTACGCAAGGGTAGCGTCAGTAAGGAAGTTTATATTTTACAGCGTATGCTCAACCGCGTGTCCCAATCTTACCCCAGCATCTCTAAAATTTGGCCCGAGGATGGCATCTTCGGTGCGCAGACGGAAACGACAGTCAAAGCATTCCAAAAAGTATTCAATCTTACAGTCGACGGCGTGGTAGGAAAAGTGACCTGGTATCGCTTGATTTATATGTACACGCGTATTTTAAAACTCTCTGAGCTTGTCAGTGAGGGGCAGACGTATTTTCACTTGAATTTTCAGTATCCGGACAGCATCGCAATGGGGGACAGTGGTGAAAAAGTGCTATTATTACAGTATGTTTTATCCATTTTGGCAGAATTTAATCCCGCCATTCCTTTTGTGAATATAGATGGAAAATTTGGAGTTCTCACCTACAATGCAGTCATGGCTCTGCAAGGCCAGGAAAGCTTACCACAGACAGGTGTCGTCGGAGAGGAAACTTGGGATGTGATGGTTCGTGAATTCGCGGGCATCAGCAAAACTGTTTTAACAGATCCAAACTTATTCCCGGTCGAACTTGCCGGATTCTTTAGCAAAGAACAACTCACAAACGCCCTCACAAGCCAACAAAAACAACATCCCGGAGCGACCATGAAATTGGGTCAGACCGATGCGGACAGGAGCGTACCATGACACCAAATCCAAAAAATATCGCGCATCCCGTGCATAGTCTGCAATCTATGCTTCGCACCCTTTCTTTTGAAACGAAAGCCATACCCCGTATTGTGACGGATGGTGTGTTCGGAGAAAAAACCTTGGAAGCCGTTATGACATTTCAACGTGAATATCAATTGCCCGTTCATGGTGAGGTGGATCTCAACACTTGGGACAGATTGGTGGAAGCCTACGAAGAGGCAGTCTTTTATCAAAATCCACCACGCGGTGCGAATTTATTCCCCCATGCCCCCCTCAAAATCTATCCGGGAAAATCCTCACTCTACCTCTTTGCAATCCAAGGAATGTTTGGCGCACTTGCATCCCTTTTCGATGAAGTGGAGGTCTGTCCCGTCAACGGCGTCCATAATGCCGCTTGTGTCAAAAATACCCGTTGGATTCAATCCTGTGGCGGATTGGAACCCGATGGCGTATTTGAACGCTGTACTTGGGAATTGCTCTGTCGCATTTATGACGCCTTTCTTATCAGAAATCCAAATGTAGCCAATCAAATAAACCAATAAGGCGGCTGTTGTTCCTAAAAACGCGATTCACGCGCGCCTTTTCTTTGATTTGCTCATGAGGCTGAGACGATTTTTTAGTTTCGTCTCAGCCTCATTTGTAATTAAAACAAGTCTGAATGTGTCCCTGTTCTGGTTAGCTGTAAAATCAACTCTGTATCGTTAATCTGATACACCAAAAGCCAATCGGGTATTATATGGCACTCTCTAAATCCTACATAATCTCCAATTAAATTATGGTCTTTATTCTTTTCTGGTAAGGGTATCTGATTGACTAATAGCTTGATTATTTCTTCTAAAAGCTTTGTGTCATAACCACGCTTCACAATACGCTTATAATCTTTTTTGAATGTGGTTTCATACTTAATCGTCAGCACTTAAGTCCTCCATTAAATCCTCAACAGAAGTAAATGCTTTGCTTAGTCCGATACCATTTTTTACATTTTCCATAGCTTGAATTGTTTCAGCGTTAGGCTTATCAATCTTTACTTCAAAGGGTAAACCGCCATAGATTAAACTTTGGTGCAAGAATATATTCACCGCATCGGTCACATTCATTCCAAAATTAGAGAACAGCTGTTCCACCTGCTCTTTAATGCTTGGGTCAATTCTTATATTCAGATTACTGGTTTTAGCCATTGTTACCGCTCCTTTCGTTTCTTAGTATACCAACTATATAACATTGTATGCACATTGTCAACACTTTGTTATTTGGTCGCGTCTGAACCCATTGTTGCTTATCCAAGAGCAAAAGCATGGATTTGGAATGACTCCTCCTCCATGCTTTTCCTGTTTTCTGCCGATATGGATCATACTTTTAAGTCAGGCTCGGGCTGGTATAGGCTCACCTCGTAGATATAGATTAACCTGAAACAGGTTAAAAGTCGATAATCTGTTTCAGGTTATTGAATACTATACCCGGGGTGATTTTAGTGACTAACAGACTGCGAGATTTGCGTGAAGACGCAGACTTAAATCAAACACAGCTTGCGAAAATTTTAGGAATGTCCCAGACAGGATATTCAAAATATGAAACCGGAGAAAATGATATTCCGACTCAGGTGCTAATCAAACTGTCTCAGTTTTATAAAACCAGCATTGACTATATTTTAGGCGTAAGCAACCAGCGAAATCCATACCAAAAGTAATTGCAGGGGCTGAAATTAAAAAATATATTGAAAACCATCATTCCACTTTACAACGCCAAACGCATCTGATTCTGCTTGCGAAAAATAGTATCGCGTAGTATAATGACGCTTGCAAGTTCATGATTGTGCTTATCCCCAAAATTAAGCTCTTTTGTAAATTTCAGAAGAGATAGGAGCTGTGCTTGTGTTCGGACAAAATTGGGGGGATATCACGCAGTATCATCCGCTTGTTCACGCCTTATACTTTATACTTGTGATCACAAGTGCGATGTGTCTGATGTCTCCCATTTATCTTTGTATCTCCTGCCTCTCTGCTCTCCTTTGTGCGTCCCGATTGACTCAAATACGGGCGCGCTATTTTTTCATCTTACTCCCTGCGGCACTCATTAACCCGGCCTTCAATCACCGCGGTGCAACGATTTTATGCTATCTGCCATCCGGAAATCCGCTCACGTTGGAATCCATTCTATATGGTCTTGCTACCGCTGCCATG
>JAVVSI010000054.1:0-7239 GCA_036654315.1 Evtepia sp.
AACTATGCCATAGGGGTCATCAATTTTTCACAGGTATCCTTCACATAGCTGACAGCATCGAAATATGCCTGTGCAATGACATCAAGAGGGATGCCCAAACGCGTGGCCAAATGATTGAGCTGACTCCATGCCCCTTTTTCGTAGGCAATACAGGCGGAGAGCAGATCAAAGCAGACACCCGCTTTCCCCGATAAACCATCTTTGAGGGCGTCGGAGAGGGGGAGTTCCGCAACAGCGTCTGCAAGATCCAGTTCCAGTAAAACATCCAAAGTAGAGAACATACCAAGTAAATAGGATTCCAATGAATCAATCGGAAAATCAGGGACAAATTGTGATAATTTACGGCAGAAATCAGCGCGCTGGAACGAGGCTTTGATCAATTCATCGGATGCACCATCGTCAGAAGAGAAATTCAGAAGATAAATCCATTGTTTCAGCTGATCAGCTGTCAACAAACTCAAAGCCTGCTCAATGTCTTTTATGGGAGTCTCCGGTGCAAAATAGGCAGAGTTGACAATATGCAAGAGAGATCGTGTTTGATCAGGGGAGATCACATGGCGCAATGCGTCCCATCCGGAGGATTCTTTGCTTATGGCCAGCATAAGGCGGGAAAAGTTGGATCGTAAATGTGCTGGGTCACCGGCTTTCGTTTTGACCATCTCCGCTACGCCGGAGCCTTGATAATAATTGATCTCGTAAGAAACCGATTTTTCGGCAGCCTCTGCGGTATTGACATTATAGGCAACCGTTTTCATATTGAATTGATGTGCTACGCTTAGTTTTGAGGGAATATTTTCGTCGTTCGGTTCAGAGAAATCAATTTTCATAATATCAATGATGGGTAAGACATCCAAATATCGTTTGTTGAAATCAAAATCTAACAGAGCCAGACGGTACCCCCGATTATGATAAGAGTCCAATATATCTTTTGCACCGGAATTGATTAAGACGTTGTCCTCCACCTGAATGACAAGCTTTTTTTCATCCGGTAGTTTTGGAATATTACGCAGTAGTAAGCTGGGTGGGAAAGTTAAAAAGGCATCTTTACCATTCAGAAATTTGCTTTCATCCAAATTGCAAAAAAAATCAATGACAGCGTTCGCAACTTTACTTTCGTGTTGATTATAGAGTGTGCTGCTGTCTTGTTGATATAGAATTTCATATGCGATGATGTTATGAAAGCGATCCATAATTGCTTGTCTGGCGATGTATGTATCCATATTACAGGACCTCCTTTTCTTGTTTTTCCCAATAAATTTGTGCTTTGTCACCTTCGTTTAAAATCTGGAGATAAGAAGCAGATTTCCCATTGAGTAATAGAACAATATTACCCTGCGGATTTTTTGGGTCAATATCCGTATAGGAGAGAAGATCGAAAAATTGCCGTACCGTACCGGTTGGCGGGAGATCGAGGCTCTCTCCATTGAGTGTGAGACGGAGGGGGGCATTGAGAGAGTCCATGGATGGCTGTTCTTGCTGCGCATCGCTTGTGTTTGAAAGGCTCTCTTGGATGAGATCCAATGCGATGGATTTGCGGGTGATGCTGTCTCCGGTTTGTATCCTATAGTCCGCATCTTGCGGTTGACCGTTCACAAGCCATGCACAGGGGGGCATATGTCGTGTGGCTTCTTTCAGCGTTATGCCTGCATCGGTACCCTGTCTGGCGGGTTGGAAGGACAGCGTATCACCCGGCGAAACCGCTGTGGACAGAGCGGCGGGTTTGCCGTTTAAACTGATTTCGGAAATTTCCGGAAAGTCACCGCGCAGTGTTTTTCGTTCGCCATTGAGTTCATAGTAAAGCGGCTTCCCCGCGCGACCGAGAATTTGGCTGTAACGATACCCGCTCATTTGCAGAACGCCCAACACAGAGCTATCCCAGCTGTTGATCAGGTGCAGCTTTTCATCGTTGATCGTAACGGAAAAACTATCGCCCCAACGATTCTGTGCGGCGGTGAGTGCAATGCCAAGCGGTGTGGCATACTCCGGCCCGAATACGTCTGTCTCACTTGCCACCACGCGTTTGATATAAGCGGCAGGACTGCCGATTGCGACACGGCTGACATCAAGTGCAAGCCCTTTTGCGATCAATTCGCGTAAGCCGAATGTTTGGCTGCCGCCGCCGACCAAAAAGACAGCGGCAGGGCGACTGCCTGCTTGCATAATTTGTGTACAGATTGCCCTTGCCAATGCTGCCACGGCGGGCTTTACACTGTCAAATAAGGCACGGGCATTTTCTTGGGTGCTCAGACCGAGAATATTTTCGTAGGTCACAGAACCGTCAATCCCTTTGGAAAGTCTGTATTTGATTTGTTCGGCAGTGGCAAAATCGACAAGGCAGTGCTGCATAATCATCTCTGTTATTTCATCCCCCGCAATGGTCGCCATAGTATAGCCACTGATTTTTCCATCGGAACAGAGGGCAATATCGGAAGTACCCGCACCGATATCACAAAGTGCAAGATTTAATTTCCGCAGACCCTCGGGAATGATCGCGTTCATCGCAGCGATAGGCTCAAGTGTCATACCGGAGATGGAGAGTCCGACATGGTTCATGGTGGCATAGAGACTTTCTATGACTTCACGCGGTAGAAAAGTGGCTATGAGTGAGATGCTTGCAGTTTGACCCTTGTGATCCAGAAGATTTGAGATTTCGTAGTCATCAAGTTGATATTTTTTGACTGCATGACCGACGCAAAAAAAGCTCTCTTCCCGATCACCGAGTTGTTCATAGGCGTATTGAATGGCATTTTGTGCCAGATGGGATAAAAACGATGCTGTAATAGGGCCGCCATCGGGAATGGGAAGCTGATATTCGGCTTCCATCGTGCGTAAGACACGACCGGCAGCGGCAATATAGACGTGACGCAAGGGAAAGCCAAGTGCTTGCTCCATACGTTCCTTGACGCGTGCGGCAATTTTTGAGGTTTCAGCAATATCTTCAATTTGTCCGTCTACGACGGCACGATTTTGATATTCTTCGCGGTCGGTACAGATGACTCGAAACATATCGCCGTCTTGTAGGCCGACGATCCCGATCACACTACGAGTACCGATATCCAGCGCAAAAATGAGCTGATCCTGGTTTTCAATCGTCAAAATATCAACGCTCCTCTTCGTTCAGCTGTGTTCACAGCTGTGAAAATTTTCGTATGCAGGAATGGGCTTCCTATCTGCCAGCGGATCGAAATCCCATTGCCGGACGCATTTTTCATATCAATACATATGTTAATACATATGACCCGATTTGTCAAAAAAACAATGCGTATCCAAGGAAAAATATCTCTATTTCGACAACTTTATGAATTTTAGGAGAACGATTTCCATTTTTTACAGAAATATAGTTTCGTCTCAAATCGAAAAATTGGAAGCACGATCATCTTGTACTTGCTTTTCCACAGAATCGTGGGATAATAAAAGAAAATTGAAACATATGAACAGGAGTAGGTGGCACAATGAGCATTGTTGATCCCGGCATGGAGGCGATGTTAGAAACCTTTATTCACGAAACCGATACGGAGTTAGAGCAGCTGGACGAAATTATGCTGGAGGCAGAACGCGCAACGAATATCAGTACAGAAAATATTAACTTGATTTTTCGTCTCACGCATACCATCAAGGGCAGTGCGGCAATGATGGGATTTGATAGCATTTCTAACTTGGCTCACGCTGTGGAGGATGTATTCTACCTGATCCGAGAAACACCCGAGAAATTAAATATGGTTTTCAATACTCTGTTTGATCTGATCCTCGAAACATCCGATTTCTTGAAAAATGAGCTGGAAAAATTGAGACAATCCGTCGACTACGAAGAAGATGACCCCGCTATGCTAATTGTGAAATTGCATCAGCAAACTGCCATTCTGACCGAAACGCAGACGTCCGAAGCCGGAACGGAGACGCAACAACCCCTGCTATCCGGTAAAAATGTGGTTCGATTCCGCGTGTTTTTTGAGGACAATTGTCAAATGGAAAATATGCGAGCCTTTATGCTGATGACACAGCTCGCACAGTATTGCGAAAGCTTGGATTCCGAACCGCGTAATCCTGAAAATGACAACGCCTGTTGTGCTGATATCATAAAAAATGGATTTTTGATTCTCTGTAAAACTACATTTCCGGCAGAAGTTTTTAGGGTGATTGACTCTGCACTGAATATCAAATATTATGAACTGCTAGACGAGGAAGAAGCCGCTTGTCCCGAAATCGACACAGCGGAAGAAAGTCTGACGGACCCCTATCCCGAGGAACATCCCGATTCGGGACTGTCTGCGACCACAAACAAAACACAAACTGCCGGTGTCGCGGCCAAGCAGAGCCTGATCAGCGTCAATCAGTCCAAACTGGATCATCTGATGGATCTCGTCGGCGAGATCGTCACAGCGGAATCTATGGTCGCACACAACCCCGATATTCGCGGTCTACAGCTGGATCATTTGACGAAATCCATGCGCGAGTTGCGTAAATTAACGGACGAGCTACAAGATATTGTCATGTCCATTCGTATGGTGCCGCTGCACAGTACATTTCATAAAATGGATCGTATTGTGCGTGACATGAGTAAAAAATTGGACAAGCATGTCGAATTCATAATGGAAGGCGGCGATACGGAAATTGATAAGACGATCAACGACGCCATTACAGATCCGTTCATGCATATGATCCGAAACGCAATGGATCATGCGATTGAGTCCACACAAGAGCGGCTTGCTTTGGGTAAATCAGAAATAGGACGCATCACACTTTCAGCCAAAAATGTCGGAGGTGAAATTTTCATTGATGTATCCGATGACGGCCGCGGACTGGATCCGGAACAACTGATCAATAAAGCGAGGGACAATGGCTTACTTACAAAACCGGAAAATGAATATACAGAGAAAGAAATTTTTAACCTAATTTTGCTCCCCGGCTTCTCCACCAATGCTCAGGTCACGGAATTTTCCGGACGTGGCGTGGGCATGGATGTTGTGCGTAAGAATGTGGAGCAGGTGGGTGGTACGATTTCCATTCGCAGTATTCAGAATCAGGGGACAACTTTCACAATTCAGATTCCTTTGACCCTTGCCATTGTGGAGGGGATGAATATTCAAGTGGGAGATACGGTCTTGACCCTGCCCATTATTTCCATCCGCCAATCATTCAAAGTCAACGATGCCAGCTGTGTTTTGCACAATACAAACGGTACGGAAATGATGATGCTACGCGGTCAATGTGTTCCGATTTATCGTCTCCATCAGATATTTGGGATTACATCCCGTTACACCGATCTAACAGAAGGTATTATGATTCAGGTTGAAAGCGGTAATTCCAGCGCCTGCCTGTTTGCCGATGAACTTTTGGGAGAATATCAGGTCGTTGTGAAACCCTTTCCTCCCTTTCTGAACCGCTATAATCTCAAACGGCTTGGACTTTCCGGATGCAGTGTTTTGGGTGATGGGAGTATCAGTCTGATTCTGGATATCAATAGTATGCTGGGCCAATAATCAGAGCTTTTTGCAAAGAAAGGAAAATTTATGAGCGAAACTATTGCTACGATCACAAGTACAGAGCCGATGGATCAGAGTCGTTATCTGCTTTTTTATATTGGGGAAGCATTTTATGGGATTCCGCTCGCGCTGGTGCTTGAGATCATAGACATTCAAAATATTACACATCTGCCCTGTGTTGCCGACTACATCAAGGGGATTGTAAACCTACGCGGGCAAATTGTCCCTGTGATTGATGTACGCCTGAAATTTCAGATGACAGAGCGGGCGTATGACGAAAAGACCTGTATCATTATTTTGGAGTGTCATGAAATGCAGGTCGGTTTGATTGTTGACAGTGTGGTGGAAGTTGTGACGGTGGAGTCGTGCAAACTGGCAAGGCCGCCTGCAGTCGGTGATTTGGATTCCCGCTACCTTTCTTCCGTCGCGGAAGTCGGGGACAAGGTGATCCTGAATATTGATTTCGAACAGTTTTTTCAAATTGATATCAATCCTATTTTTTAGATAGAGGATGGACAGAATGGATATTGTAGCCGCCAACACAATCGTTCATATTACGGATCCTGAATTTGAGGCACTCATCTCTTTTGTGTACAAGAAATATGGCTTGGATCTTTCCAAAAAACGACAACTGATCGAGGGCCGACTTTCCCACACACTCAAGACAAAAGGGTTTTCCAATTTCGGTTCCTATCTTCGCATGGTCAAGGCCGATCAGCAGGGAGATGAACTGCACCTTTTTCTCAATAAAATTACAACAAATCACTCTTACTTTGCCCGTGAAAATGAACATTTTGACTTTTTAACCAATGTCGCACTCCCACAGCTGGAAAAGACGCGGCGAAACGATTTGCGCATTTGGAGTGCCGGCTGTTCCGCAGGGCAGGAGGCATATAATATCGCCATGGTGATTGATCAGTATTTTGGCCCGCGTAAAATCCTCTGGGATACCACAATCCTTGCAACAGATATTTCGACGCAGGCACTCGCAAAGGCGAAAGAGGGTATTTATACGGAAAATATCATCAACGGGCTTCCTCTGACTTGGCGTTCCAAATACTTTACAAAGTGTTCCGATGACGCTTATCAGGTGACGGATCGGATACGCAAAGAGGTTGTTTTTCGTCTGGGTAATTTGATGGAACCCTTCGACTTCAAAAAACCATTTGATATTATTTTCTGCCGCAATGTCATGATATACTTTGACGCAGTGACAAGCGCGCGTTTGATTGATAAATTTTATCAGGCAACCGCAATGGGTGGATATTTGTTCATAGGGCATTCGGAGTCGATTCAGAAAGATCAGACACAGTATACTTATTTGCGACCGGCAACCTATCAAAAAATTCCGAAAGGGGTATGAGCCATGCCTATACGTGTACTTGTGGTGGATGATTCCATTGTGTTTCGCACAAAACTGCAACTGAGCTTATCAGAAGATCCGGAAATTCAGGTGGTTGCATGTGCCATTGATGCCGCAGATGCCTTGAAAAAAATTCGGACCTTTTCTCCTGATGTTGTTACGCTCGACGTAGAGATGCCAAATGTGAACGGAATTGATTTTTTAAAAGATCTGATCCCAAAACATCCCATCCCTGTTGTTGTGGTCAGCGCACTTCCACTCAATGCCTTAGATGCCCTGAGTGCAGGTGCAGTCGATTTTGTGCGTAAGCCGATGGCCGGTCGACCGAACACAGGGAAACTATTAATTGAGGATTTGAAAGCCAAAGTGAAAATTTCATAGAAATCACACGTG
>JAVVSI010000055.1:0-7228 GCA_036654315.1 Evtepia sp.
TGAGCAAGTTGGACAGATCATGCATACCTTCAACTACCCATACACCGTTCCCCAGGCAATCCTGTCCGAGAAGATCTGTGAGACAATCGGCATGGATAAGATCATCTATCAGAACTCCGGCGCAGAAGCGAACGAAGCAATGATCAAGATGGCACGTAAGTATGGTATTGACAATTACGGTCCTAATAAATGGCATATCGTTACCGCTAAGGCTTCTTTCCACGGCAGAACCTTCGGTTCCATGACTGCTACAGGTCAACCTAACAGTGCAATCCAAGTCGGATTTGGTGATTTGACACCTGGCTTTACATATGCTGAGTTCAATAACCTGCAGTCCTTCAAAGACGCTTGCACCGATGATACAATCGCTATTATGTTCGAGCCACTTCAGGGCGAGGGCGGCGTGTATCCGGCAACTCAGGAATTCCTGACCGGAATCCGTAAGTTCTGCGACGAAAAGGGCATTATGCTTCTTCTCGACGAAGTGCAGTCCGGCTGGTGCCGTACCGGTAAGTTTATGGACTACATGAACTATGGCATTAAGCCTGACGCAGTTTCCATGGCAAAAGCTATGGGTGGCGGCATGCCTATCGCAGCAGTTTGTGCAACAGCTAAACTTGCTTCTGCATTTACACCCGGTTCCCATGGTTCTACTTATGCAGGTCATCCTGTTTGCTGCGCAGCTTCCCTTGCACAGCTCAACGAGATGCTCGACAACGACGCTGCTGCAAACGCCAAGAAAGTCGGCGACTACTTCATGGCAGAGCTGAGAAAAATGGATCATGTCAAGGATGTCCGCGGCATGGGTCTGTTCGTAGGCGTAGAGCTGGAAGCTGGTATTGCTTCCGCTGAAGTAAAACGTCAGTGCATCAAGAACCACCTGTTGGTTACCGCTATCGGTTCCAGCATCGTCCGTATGGTTCCTCCGCTGATCGTTCGTGCTGTTGACTGTGACGCATGCATCAAGATCCTGTCTAAGTCCATCAACGAAGTTTTCGCTGCAAAGAAATAATCAATACTTGTCTTTCAGCAGAATCAAATCAGTACAAGCCCCTCCGAGTTTCGGAGGGGCTTTGGAAATTTACAATTGAGAATTGGAAATCAACGCACGGATGTTTCATCGAAAAAATCGTTTGGAAAAAAGTTTTGTGGTTTGCTCCCTTGTCATTTTATCATGAGAGGGAGCTTTTGTTGTTTCACAGAATCCGGAATCAAACCGAGGGTACGGTAATAATCTGTCTGTAAAATTTTCTGGGAGTAAGAGAACAGTTTTGAAACTTCCGTCAATTGATTTTCTGCATAATATTCGGGGAGCGTTACCCCGGGATAGGGCAAGAAAGAATCTTTTTTCGCATCATACCGACCCAATTCGGAGATATAACTGTAATCGGAGAAAATCACAAGACCGGGCGCATCGGAGAGCATATCCCGCCCGACTAACAGCCGAGAATCATAGGGGAGTCCAAACAGATTGGAAAGCGTGGGTAGGATATCTAAGCTGGAACATGGTTTTTCTATTGCAATCGGTGTTTCCATATCGCCGGACCATAGGATCAGTGTACTGCGATATAGTTCGAATATCTCGTCCACCTCATATCCCGCCAATTCGTCGATTGTTTTTTTTGCAAGACCATAAGGGTAGTGATCACCTGACAGACAGATGACGGTATTATCCAGTTGACCTGCCTCTTTCAATTGATCCAGCACGGAAGCCAAGGCACGATCCAACTCAATCTGGCAAGCCAAATAGGCCTGTGCTTCTTCGGAGAGTGGGAGATCGCGTACTTCTTCACGATGTTTCGCGGCCATGGCATTTCCCGCAAAGCTGTAGTTCAGGTGACCGCTGACAGTCATGTAGTAGGCGTGAAAGGGGGGAGACTTGATATAATCTTTCATAGACAGTTGCATCATTTCGAGATCCGATTCCGGCCAAACCTTGGTGACGGGCAGTCCGTTGCCCAAGCCTTTGTAGGTATATCCCATGTTCGGGTGAGATTTGTTGCGGTTGTAATAGGTATAGGTGTGGTTGTGATAGGCGAAGGTTTTATAACCCTGTCGGGCGAGTTGGTTGCCGAGACAAAAATACATACTGTTGTCTGAAGAATCCGAAAGTGACAGCGTACCTGCTGTTGGGATCAGTCCGGTACAGGCGGCATATTCACCATCCGAGGTAGATGCCCACCAGAGTGGATTATAAAAGTTTTTTGCAACAAAGCCTTCCTGTGAGAGACGGTAGAGTGTTGGTGTACGGATTGGATCTACTGCATAAGGAGAGAAGGCTTCTGCTGTAATCAAGATGAGATTTTTCCCCGCGAATTGACCGGTGTATTCATTTTTCATTGTGGGGGTGCGTTTTGAGAAATAGAGATTCATATCCTGTAAATTTTGATTTGTTTCTGTCTGTGAGATGGCGGAAAAATCAATCGGCAGAGTATTGGCATAGGCACTTGTATTTTCCATAAGAGGAAGTGGTGTGGTGGGTTCATCCCAGTCTACTTTGGCTTTGGGTGGAAATAAAACGCGTTGAATTTCCAGTTGACCGGTTGCCAAAACGCCAAAATAAGACATGGAGAGTTCGGGGTTGTATTGATCCGTGTAAATAGCCCAAGGTGATAAGATGCCGCTGTCGGAAAAGCGAACCGTTAAAATACCTGTGCCATAGCAGAAAAAAGACGCAAGAATGAGAGATAGCGTTCCCCGCCAGTGCAAGAGATGATCCGGTGTATGTTTTTTTCCGATTAAGAATAAAGTGACGAATGGAATCGCGAGTGCCACAAGCGCAGGGAGGGTATCCCAAGTACCGCGTACTCCGACTTTCCAGAATTCAGAGGCATCTTTTGCCACAGAAACAGAGTACATTGCCATGACAGTCTTGAGGACAGTAAAGTAGACCGCCTGAACCATGTACCAAATCGTCAGACCGCCCATCAGTAGAAGCGAGAGAATTCGATTGACGCGGCAACTGCTCATAGAGCAGACTGCGCTTAAAAAGATACCAACGGCTAAAGTGAAAATTGATGTAAATAGGATCCCCCGATTCCACACCAAACCAAAATCCCAAATCTTCACGACCATTTCAAGCCAGAACAAGCAGAGGGGATAGATAAAAAGCGGCGCATAGGTACGAAGCAGCGCGCGAGGAGTGGTTTTGACACGTTCAGAAATCATAGAAGCCTCCCAAAGTTGAATTGTATCATTACCAGTCTACCATAAATTTCGACAAAAGCAAGCATCCAAATTATGAATTCCGAAGAGTAGTTATAGTTGAAATGCGCGTCTCATATACTGGCAGTGAAAAGCCGGAAGGGAGATTGCGATGAAAAGGATTTTGATATTTTTACTGCTTCTGTCGTTTGTTGGCATTCCGGGCGTTGCGGGTAGCGCAACGACTTTAATGGAAAAAGAAAGCGGCACGATTCTCAGCGAAGAAAATGCGCATGACAAGTTGGAACCTGCCAGTGTGACGAAAGTGATGACTTTGCTGTTGATTTTTGAAGCTTTGGATCAGGGACAACTGACACGGGAGGATACAGTGTCAGTCTCGCAGGCGGCAGCAGGGATGGGAGGCTCTCAGGTGTACCTCAAGGAAGGAGAGCAGATGTCCGTGCATGAGATGCTGAAGGCGATTGCAGTGGCGTCAGGCAACGATGCATCGGTTGCAATGGCAGAGCATCTGGCTGGGAGTGAAGCGGGGTTTGTTGAGAAGATGAACGCGCGTGCGGCTGAACTTGGCATGGCGGATACCACCTTCCAAAATTGTACCGGTCTACCGGCAGAAGGGCATGAGAGTTCTGCGCATGACATTGCAGTCATGTCACGGGAGCTGATCTTGAAGCATCCTGCCGTGCGAGAGTATACCACGATCTGGATGGATACACTACGCGAGGGAAAGTTCCAGCTTGCGAATACCAATAAGCTAATTTACTATTATAATGGTGCAACGGGACTGAAAACAGGCTCAACAGACACGGCACATTATTGTCTATCTGCAACAGCGGAACGAGATGGTATGGAATTGATTGCGGTTGTATTGGGTTTCCCGACTTCTGTAGCGCGTTTTGAACGGGCGAAGGCACTGTTAAATGACGGCTTTGCAAATTATGCAATGGTTGATGTCCGTCCATCGGAAGCGATTCCGCCTGTTCTGGTCGGACTTGGCGTCAGGGATTGCATCCAACCGGAACTGACGAATGAAAGCCGTATTTTAATGAAAAAAGCGAATATAGGTCATATAACAACGGAACTCTCCATCGTAGACAGTGTGGAGGCACCGGTTGAAAAGGGACAGACGCTTGGTACCATGACGGTGAGTGTCAATGGGGAAGTATATGATACCTTGCCACTTGTCGCGTTGGAGGCCATTGCACGCATGACGACGGGACAAATTTTTAAAGAATTTCTCGCTCAAATTTTCTAAAGACAGCACAAATTGAGCCATGAATGTTTTGGTCACTTGTGGCGCAACCAAAACCGTTCATGGCTCAATTTGTGCGGTGTTATTGACTGAGTGTGTCTGCCCATGCGGAGAAACGAGCGATTTTTTGCTGGCACTCCTTGGTATTTGCACCGGTGGTCAAAATGTAAACCTTAACCTTTGGTTCTGTGCCGGACGGACGCACTACAAGCGTTGTGCCATCTGCCAGATGATATTTCAGGACATTTGATCCAACGAGCGGCATAGACGTGACTGTGCCGCTTGACACGTCTGTCTGCTGACCACTCTCATAATCTTTTCTGATTTGAACCGGAACACCGGCAATGATATTGAGGGGATTTGCGCGTAAACTGAGCATGAGTGCCTGCATTTTTGCCATACCTTGCAAATGAGGCATGACTAAATTTAAGGTTTTTTCCGCATAGAATCCGTATTTTTCAAACAGTGCATCCAATGCGTCAAACAAGGTCTGTCCTTTGGCGGCGTACCAAGCGGTCATTTCTGTCAGTAAGAGGGAGGCAGTCACGGCATCTTTGTCTCGCACATAATCACCGATCATGTAACCGTAAGATTCTTCATAAGAGAAGATCACATTGCCCTCTCCGGAGGCCTCCAACTCGTTTTTCTTTTCTGCCATAAATTTAAAGCCGGTAAACGTATCATAACAGGTCACGCCATTTTTCTCTGCGACCTGTCTTGCCATTTCCGTGGTGACGATGGTTTTCAGAACGACGGGCTTGGGTGGTAGGGAGCCGGTTCTTTTTTTCGCGCCGATTAAGTAGTCCATAAGAAGCACACCGGTTTGATTTCCTGAAATTTGCTTGTATTCACCGGTACGATCCCGTGCTAAAATACCGACACGGTCGGTATCGGGATCAGTGCCTAAGATAAAATCGGCATTTTCTTTTTTTGCCAAGGCAATGGCGAGGGCAAAGCTTTCGAAATTTTCGGGATTTGGAGAAGCGACGGTGGGGAAATCGCCATCTGTAATCATTTGTTCGGGGACACAGAAGAGGTTTTTAATGCCGAGTTTTTTGAGAACATAAGGCACTTGCTCGTAGCCGGTGCCGTGAAATGGGGTATAAACCATCCGAAAGTTGTTGGCGATTTTAGCAACTGCATAAGAGTCACTGATCTGAGCCAGTACTTGATTTAAAAATGCATCATCGGTTTCTTGACCCATCAGAGTGATTGTTCCATTTGCCAAGGCATCCTCAAAGGGAATGGATTTAATGGAAGCAAAGACATCCAAATTGTCCATTTTTTCTGCAATGGCTGCCGCATGATGGGGTGGAAGTTGTGCGCCGTCTGACCAATAGACTTTATATCCGTTATATTCTTTCGGGTTATGACTGGCAGTGATATTGATACCTGCAACACAGCCGTAGGCACGGATGGCAAAGGACAATTCCGGGGTCGGACGCATGGCAGAAAAGAGACGAACCGGGATGCCGTTGCCCGCCATGACAGAAGCGGCTTCTTTTGCAAATTCCTCAGAATGATTTCGGCAGTCGTAACAAATGGCGATTCCGTCAGCGGGGGCATTGGCAGACAAGATGACTTCGGCAAATGCCTGCGTGGCATGGCGGATCACATAGATGTTCATACGATTCAGACCAAGCCCCATGATACCACGCAATCCGGCAGTACCGAATTCTAAGGAACCGAAAAAGCGACTTTCCAATTCGGCGGTGGTAAGTGTGGAGAGTTCTTCGCGTTCAAGTGAGGTCAGTGCGGGCTGTTGCAGCCAATCTTGATACGTATCCAAGTAGGACATGAGTGAAATTCCTCCTTATTTATGATAGCGGGAACCGGCGTTGATTTGAAACGCACGATAGATTTGTTCCAGTAACATGACACGCGCCAGATGATGGGGGAACGTCATAGGAGACATGGACAGACGGAGTGCAGCCTCGGCTTTGATGGAGGGGTGGAGACCATAGGAGCCGCCGATGACAAAGACGAGTTGAGAAGTTCCATCTACCGTCCATTTTAAAATTTGCTCTGCCAAGGCGTTGCTGGATTGCGTCGTACCTTCAATACAGAGCGCGATCAGCTGAGCATTTTTAGGAAGTTTTGCAAAAATGCTTTCTGCCTCTCGTAAAAGGGCGGCATCAATTTGAGCAGGGGAGGGACGGTCGGGGAGACGCACCTCCGGAAGTTCGGAAAGATTGAGTTTACAAAGGGGTGTGAGACGTTTTAAGTATTCGGTGCAGGCGTTGATATAAAAGGGTTCTTTGAGTTTGCCCACACAGAGCAAGTGAACGGTCAGCACATATCAACATCCTTCCTTTGTTTTACAAACAGACCGGAACGCAAGTCCCGGTCTGTGATCAACTTTTTTAACCGACGGCATGCCATTCATCGTCGGACGGAATCTCGACGAGCTGGATATCGGCACCCAAAGCGGCAAGCTTTGGGACAATATCTTCATAACCGCGCTCAATATGATAAATTTGGTCGATTTCGGTTGTACCCTCTGCGGCAAGACCGGCGATAATCATAGCGGCACCGGCGCGTAGGTCACAGGCGGAGACGGGCGCACCGGTCAATTTTTCCACGCCTTCAATGACGGCAATTTTTCCATCGACTTGGATATGCGCACCCATGCGCCGAAATTCATCTGCGTAGCGGTAACGATTATCCCAAACGCCCTCGGTGAGAATACTTGTGCCTTGTGCCAGACAGAGGACGGCAGCAATTTGAGGTTGCATATCGGTGGGGAAACCCGGATAGGGGAGTGTTTTTACATTGGTTTTGGTGAGGGGATGATCTCGGCGGACAAGCAAAGAA
>JAVVSI010000056.1:0-7062 GCA_036654315.1 Evtepia sp.
AAGGGCATTCCGTCCCGTATGGGTCTGCTTTTGGATATTTCACCGCGTATTCTGGAAAAGGTTCTTTACTTCGCCGCTTATATTGTCACAAACCCGGGTTTTGCTCCTCTTGTGAAGAACCAAATTCTTTCTGAGAAAGAATATCGTGATTTGCGTGAAAAATATGAGGATGATTTTGAAGCGGGTATGGGCGCAGAGGCTGTGAAACAGTTGCTGTCCGATATTAACCTTGACGAGATGTCGATTCAGTTGCGCAGTGAGCTACAAACGGCTTCAGGTCAAAAAAAGGCGCGTATTGTCAAGCGTTTGGAAGTAGTGGACGCATTCCGTGCATCGGGTAACCGACCGGAGTGGATGATTGTGGATGTACTCCCTGTCATTCCACCCGAACTGCGTCCCATGGTGCAGCTGGATGGCGGACGTTTTGCGACATCGGATTTGAACGATCTGTATCGCCGTGTCATCAACCGAAATAACCGTCTGAAACGGCTGATTCAGTTGAATGCTCCGGATATTATCGTGAGAAATGAAAAAAGAATGCTCCAAGAGGCAGTGGATGCGCTCATTGATAACGGCAGACGCGGTCGTGCCGTGACGGGAGCCAATAACCGTGCTTTGAAATCACTTTCGGATATGCTGAAAGGAAAGCAGGGTCGTTTCCGTCAAAACCTCTTGGGGAAACGAGTGGACTATTCGGGTCGTTCTGTCATCGTAGTCGGGCCGGAACTCAAGATTTTCCAGTGTGGTTTGCCAAAAGAAATGGCCATTGAGTTGTTCCGTCCGTTCGTGATGAAAAAACTGGTCGAGGATGGTTTGGCCAATAATATCAAATCCGCCAAAAAGATGGTTGATCGTGGTCGTGCGGAAGTTTGGGATGCTTTGGACTTTATTATCAAAGAGCATCCGGTTATGCTGAACCGTGCGCCGACCCTGCATAGACTGGGAATCCAAGCATTTGAGCCTGTTTTGGTGGAAGGTCGCGCGATTAAGCTTCATCCACTGGTCTGTACTGCCTTCAACGCAGACTTTGACGGAGATCAGATGGCAGTTCACGTTCCGCTGTCGGCCGAAGCACAGGCCGAAGCCCGCATTTTGATGCTGTCTGCCAATAACCTGTTGCGTCCTCAGGATGGCGGACCTGTTACCGTTCCGACACAGGATATGGTGCTTGGTTCCTATTATCTGACCTACGAGAAAGATGCTTTGAATGATCCCAATTTCACATATGACAGTGTTAAGGCCGCAATGGCAGCATTGGATGCGGGTGAGATTTTGGAGAACGAGCATATTTGGGTTGCGGGTCACGATGAGACGGGATATAAGCGCATGATTCCAACCAGTGGAATTATGGTGCGTGAAGCCGCAAAGAACAACTGTGATCCACAGGAAGTCCTTCATGCCTATTCCGATATGGATGAAGCGCGCCTTGCCCATGATGAAGGGGAGTTGGATCTTCACGTTCCGATTCTGGTTCGGATGGAGCGTGAGGTTGAGGGAGAGTTGCGCCACAAGCTGGTGCGTACCACTGTTGGACGGCTGATTTTCAACGAGGATATCCCACAAGATCTTGGTTTTGTCAACCGCGAAGATCCGGAAGAGATGTTTGAGCCGGAAATCAACTTTGTCAGCGGCAAAAAGCAACTCGGTAAAATCATTGATAAGTGTATTGCGCATCATGGCTTTACCGTTTCTGCCACCGTTTTGGATATTATCAAAGCGCGTGGTTACCATTACTCGACCATAGGTTCCTTAACTGTTTCTATTTATGACATGACTGTTCCGGAGAAGAAATATGAATTGATCAAAGAAACCGAAACAGAGATCGTTAAAATCGAACGCCTGTTTAAACAAGGCTTTTTGACAAATGACGAACGCTATCGTCTTGTGGTTAAAACGTGGGAAAAAACGACGAAAGACGTCACAGAAGCATTGCAAGCGGGACTGGATCGCTATAACCCAATCTTCATGATGGCAGATTCCGGTGCGCGTGGTAGTATGGCGCAGATCCGTCAGCTTGCCGGTATGCGTGGACTGATGGCGGATACATCGGGACGGACCATTGAGATCCCAATCAAGGCGAATTTCCGTGAAGGCTTGTCTGTCCTTGAATACTTCATCTCTTCCCGAGGCGCGAGAAAAGGCCTTGCCGATACCGCCTTGCGTACCGCTGACTCAGGCTACCTGACACGACGTTTGGTCGATGTTTCGCAGGAAGTCATCATCCGTGAGCCTGACTGTGGTACAGAAGAGGGGATTATCGTCTCTGAAATCAGCGAAAACGGTCAAGTCATTGAGCTGTTTTCCGAGCGTCTCAAGGGTCGTTATCCTGTGCATGACGTGCGAGATCCTAAGACAGGCGAGTTGTTGTTCTCTCAAAACGATATTCTCACAGGCGAGGATGCAGCCTGTCTGGAATCGCATGGTATTTATGAACTTGAGATTCGTTCTGTCCTAACCTGCCGCGCACGGAACGGTGTTTGTTCCAAATGTTACGGCGTGAACCTTGCCATTGGGGAACCGGTTGGAGAGGGAGAAGCGGTTGGTATCATTGCGGCACAGTCTATCGGAGAGCCGGGTACACAGCTTACGATGCGTACATTCCATACAGGTGGTGTTGCAGGTGGCGATATTACCCAAGGTCTGCCGCGTGTTGAAGAGCTGTTTGAAGCGAGAAAGCCAAAGAAAATGGCACAACTTGCTGAAATAAGCGGTGTTATCAGTATGGAAGAGAGCAAACGCGCTACCATTTGCAACGTCACCATAACCGGATCGGGCGAAGGTGAAGTTGTGACCTACGCGCTTCCCTACAGTTCCGGTTTGCGTGTGAAAGATGGCGATATGGTCAGCAAAGGGGAGCAGTTATCCGATGGCGCACTTTCACCGCATGAAGTGTTGCGTATTCGCGGTGTTTCGGCTGTGCATAACTATCTGATTTCTGAAGTCCAGAAACCGTATCGTCAACAGGGCGTTGATATCAACGATAAGCATATTGAGATCATCGTGCGTCAAATGATGCGTAAAGTACGGGTCGAAGAGGCGGGCGATGCCAATTTACTGTCCGGTTCTACTGTGGAGTATATGGAGTATTTGGATGCCATTGCATCGGTTCAGACGCGCATTAACGCGGGTGAAACGAATGATGGTCTGCAACTCCGGCTCCCGACCGCGACTCGTTTGCTCATGGGTATTACAAAGGCGTCTCTTGCCACGGATTCCTTCCTTTCCGCAGCGTCGTTCCAAGAGACAACAAAGGTTCTGACGGAAGCGGCCATTAAGGGAAAAGTTGACCACTTGGTTGGCTTGAAAGAGAACGTCATTATTGGTAAATTGATTCCCGCCGGTTCCGGTCTTGCCGTGTACCGCGAGGGTCTTGAAAAAGAGGAAGCACCGGAAACCGCATATGCGGCAGTTGCAGCGGCGGTCGCCGAGATCCAGCCGGAAAGCGGCATGACCGGCGATGTGGTACCGGAAATTTAACTCTCAAATGTGCGGCGGCGGGTTCCGTCGCCGCGCATTCGTTTTGGGGGATTGAGATGGATCAGTTTACAGAATTAAAACAGAAGCTTGCGGCCGTCGGCATAGAATGCAGGGAAAACGAGCCACTCCAAAAACACACGACGTTTAAGATTGGCGGTCCGGCTGCACTGATGGCACTGCCTAAAAATCAAACTGAAGTTTCACTTGCCCTAAAAGCGGCTTGTGAACTGGCATTGACGCCGATATTTTTGGGTGTGGGTTCCAATTTACTGATCTCCGATGAGGGGATTCGCGGTTTTTTCATTAAAAGTGTAGCAGGTCTTGCACTGCTTCGTGTGGAGTCAGATGGATCACTTTTTGTCGGAAGCGGTACCGTTTTGGCAAAAGCCGCTGTCTTTGCTATGGAGCATGGACTGTCCGGCATGGAATTCGCGCATGGTATTCCCGGTAGTTTGGGTGGTGCGATTTTCATGAATGCCGGTGCTTATGGCGGTGAAATGAAGCAAATAGTCGCAGACGTAACCTGTATTGATCCGACCGGTCGCATCGAAACGATACCGGCAGACGCACTGGACTTCACTTATCGCCACAGCGTTTTTTCTAAAAATCAGGCTTTTATTATTGGTGCGCATCTGAATTTGCACCAGGCACCGCATTTGGAAATTCAAGAAAAGATGGCGGAACTTTCGCAAAAACGGAGAAGTAAACAACCACTCGAATTTCCAAGCGCGGGCAGTACATTCAAGCGTCCACCCGATCACTTTGCAGGTGTACTGATTGAACAGTGCGGATTAAAGGGCTTTCAAATCGGCGGTGCGCAAATTTCGGAAAAACACGCCGGATTTCTCATCAATACCGGAACTGCAACTTGTCAGGATGTTGTCGATGTAATGGATTATGTTCGGCGTCTTGTCTTTCAGAAAACCGGAATTGTTTTGGAACCGGAAATCAAAATGTTGGGTTGCGCCCTAAAGCAGATTGGAGAAACATAATGGATCAGCATTTTTTTGTTCTTATGCACGCTACGAATTACACGGAAACAAAAATATCCCGTTTGTATGCCTGTAAAACGGTGGAAGAAATTGAAAAGATTATACAGGATTGGCTCGTTCAAAAATGTGCAATGGATTGTTGCCGTCCTGAGGATGCGAAAACGCCCTTGCCGGAGTTGACGTTCGTTTGCCCGCATCTGAAGGAGCCAAAAGATGTAGAACAGTACAATGGGTTCTACTTTTATGAGGGGTACGGTGGGATCTCGCTTTTCCTTGATGCAGTCTATGACGAAAAAACAGCAAAGCGTTTTAGGGCTGATGTCATGAAAGAGTTTCAGTTGGATCAGATTTTGAGCGATGAAGCAGACCAACTGATGGATGATTTGGATGTTGTCGTGGAATCGTTCCGTTCTCCTATGGATTGGCGAAAAGCGTACGAGTCAATTGATACTTTGATCCGCCAAGGCGGAATCGCGTTATTTTAAACATGTGCTTGAATGGATTCTGTCCGTTCAAGCACATTTTTTGTTTGACAGAATAGGATGAAAGGAGGAAAGGAGGGGTGGCTATGGAAATCGAGCGTAACTTTTGGGTTGTAGGCGGAGATCGTCGTCAGTTGGAGCTTGCGAAGCTGTTGGAGAATGACGGTCATACGGTACATACTGCCGCATTGGGTCCGGGTGCAAAACAGGAATTGGAACAGGACGCGTCGCGGGCGCACTGTATTATTTTGCCGCTGCCCGTGACAACGGCAGAAGGTCTGCTTCACACGCCACTCAGTCAAAAACAATATCGTTTGGAAGAGGTATTGGATGTTTTGCATCCCGGACAGTTAATTTGCGGTGGTATCCCGAGTGCGGAGGTTAAGCGTCAGATGGATGTCCGGGGGTTACAGTTATGTGATTATTATGCCCGAGAGGAATGCATGATTGCAAACGCCGTGCCGACGGCAGAGGGCGCACTGCAAATCGCGATGGAAGCCATGTCTACAACTCTGCACGGATCCCGCGTTCTTGTGATAGGGTTTGGACGGGTAGGGAAGTTGACAGCACATCGTTTGAATGCATTGGGGGCGCGGGTGACAGTTGCGGCTCGGAAGTGCGAAGATCTGGCATGGGCGCAGGCCTATGGCTATGATACGGAGAATTCCGTCCGATTGTCCTATTGGTTGGGTGGCTATGACCTGATCATCAATACCGTACCCGCCATGATGCTCGACGAATTGCACTTGGAGTGGATACAACCGGAGGCGTTTTTGATTGATTTGGCGTCTTTGCCGGGTGGGATCGACTTGGAAGCGGCATCTCGTTTGGATTTGCGGGCGGTTCGTATTGGTGGCATTCCGGGACGTAGTGCGCCGGTCACTGCGGCGAAAGCGATTCGGGATTCGATTTATAATATCCTGAACGAAGTGGAGGGGAAGGGATGAAAACACTTGGATTTGCGTTGACCGGTTCCTTCTGTACCCATGCGCAGGGTTTAAGGTCGTTGGAAGAATTGGCGGAAGCATACGAAATCATTCCGATTTTATCGGAGATCAGCGCGGAACTGGATACACGTTTTGGAACGTCACAGGCGTTTCGGGCAGAGATTGAGCGCATTTGTGGCAGACGTATTATCGGGAGCATTCAGGCTGCGGAACCCATCGGACCGCAAAAACTGCTGGATGTTCTTCTGATTGCCCCTTGCACCGGCAATACTTTGGCGAAACTGGCTACAGGTATGGCAGACAGTGCAGTTACTATGGCGGCAAAGGCACATTTGCGGAATAACAGACCGATTGTGATAGGCGTGTCTACCAATGATGGTTTGGGTGCAGCGGCACGCAATATTGGGGAACTTTTGTGCCGAAAGAACTATTATTTTGTTCCATTTCGTCAAGATGATCCAATGGGGAAACCGACCTCGCTTGTCGCCGATTTTACAAAGGTGGGAGAAACGGTCGCAGAGGCACTGCTGGGAAAACAGTGTCAGCCTTTGTTGCTTGGGAGTTGACGGCTGTGATAAAATGAAATATAGTAGGGGTGAGTCTCAGCGGCTACCCCTACTATATTTTGTGCAAAGAGGGAACAATCTATGACCATAAAACTTTACGACCGAGACAGCCATACGAGCCAATTTATTGGCACGGTTCTGGCCTGCGAAGCAAAAGGAAAGCATTACGAAATTTTATTGGATCAAACTGCATTTTTCCCCGGCGGTGGTGGACAGGAAGCGGACAGTGGGCGTTTGGGTGAGACGCCGGTGCGCGCCTTGCGAGAAGAAAATGGAAACATATACCATGAATTGGATCTTCCCTTTCCTGTTGGGAGTGAGCTTGCGGGAGAGATCGACTGGGAAGCGCGCTTTGCCAGAATGCAAAATCATTCGGGTGAACATATTATTTCCGGACGTGTCAACGCGTGGTTTGGCTATCATAATGTTGGTTTTCATATGAGTGAGCAGGAGATGACGCTTGATTTTGACGGCGAATTCACCGACGAAGAGATCGGTCGTATTGAGATTGAGGCGAATCGAATTGTGACATCGAACGTAGCGGTCAATGTAGCGTACCCAAATGCGGAAGAATTGGAGCGTTTGGAGTATCGCAGCA
>JAVVSI010000057.1:0-7036 GCA_036654315.1 Evtepia sp.
GGATGCAGGGCATTATACGACGGAGACAGGGATTTGTTCGGTGCTGTGCGAGTGGCTTTCCGAATTTGGAGCAGTGAGGATTTCTTCCAAACAAGAGGAAGTATTTCAAACAATAGTCTGACTTATGAAAGGGGATTATCAGGATGTCAGGACATTCAAAGTGGCATAATATCCAAAAAAGTAAAGGCGCGGCAGATGCAAAACGCTCACAGGCATTTACAAAGGTTGCGCGTGAAATGATCGTTGCGGTCAAAGCAGGCGGAAGCGGTGATCCGAATAATAATGCGCGTCTTGCAACGATTATTGCCAAGGCAAAAGCCGTCAATATGCCGAATGATAATATCAAACGTACGATTGAAAAAGCAGTCGGCTCTGCAAACGGTGATAATTACGAAACCATTGTCTATGAGGGCTATGGTCCTTGCGGCGTTGCCGTCATTGTGGATACGCTCACCGATAACAGAAACCGTACCGCCTCTGAGGTACGCCATTATTTTGACAAATTTGGTGGGAATATGGGTGCAAGCGGTTGTGTCTCTTGGTCGTTCGACCGAAAAGGTCTGATTATTATGGACAGCGAGGGAATGGACGAAGATGCTGTCATGCTCGACGCACTTGAGGCCGGTGCAGATGACTTTTCCGCGCAGGACGAGTGCTTTGAGATCTACACGGATGCCGATATCTGTGGTGGTGTCGCGGCGAAGCTGGAAGAAAAGGGCTATACATTCCTCTCTGCTCAGGTCGAAATGATTCCGCAGACCTATATCAAACTGACAGAGGATGCAGATATTAAAAACATGGAAAAACTAATTGACCATCTTGAGGAAAATGAGGACGTGCAAAACGTGTATCATAACTGGGATGAAGAGTAAAAATTTTTGACGATATCAAAACCACCTTCCCTTGACTGCGTGCAGAAAGAGAAGGTGGTTCTTTTTATACCATTTTGACTGCAAATTTGAAATTCGGCAATTTCAACGAATTATCTACAATCTGCGCGTAATAAATTATTGACGATTTCACTTGACTATGCTATACTGTTAAAAATTGAAATTCCAAAAGATGTATTAGGGAGCAACTTAGATGCAAAAAAGAGGGTGTGCGCTTCGTTTCTGCATAACCAAAAAATATAAAACCGTGGGACACACGGGGTTCGCTCGCTGTAGCCACTGCGCTATGCGAGAAGCCTCACCGCTTAGGTGGGTATGTCACTAATTAGAGCAGCTTCGTAAATCGTCCAAAACGGGATTCCTGACCCTGTTATTTTTCATCGCGGACACTCTCTTTTTTGGGAAATAGCACATGTGTGAAATTTGGCGGATTCACGAAAAGGCTCTAAAAAAGGGAGAGAAACTTATGCAGGCATTTTTTCAGACCATCGTGGATTTTATCACCGGCCCCTTAAATACCGTCGCGTGGATGTATGTCCTCCTCCCCTGCGTTTTCATCGGTGGATTGCTCTTCACAATCCGCAATCGTGGTATGCAATTTACCAAATTCGGCCATGTCATGAAGAATACCATGGGCAAAATGTTCAAAAAGAGCGAAGCCGGTGCCGGTGCTGTCACACCTCTGCAAGCAGTCACAACGGCACTCGCCGGCACGGTTGGTACCGGTAATATTGTTGGTACCAGTCAGGCAATCGCACTTGGCGGCTACGGTGCGGTGTTCTGGCTTTGGATTGCCGCACTGCTCGGTATGATCATCAAGTATTCCGAAGTGACCCTCTCTATCAAATATAGAGAGCGAGATACAAAGGGTGACTGGGTCGGTGGACCTATGTACTACATTACAAACGGACTGGGGAAAAAGTGGAAATGGCTCGCCGTACTGTTTGCCGTTTTCGCAACGCTCGCGTCTTTCGGCATCGGTAATATGTCACAGGCGAACTCTATCGTCGGCTCTATCAATAATGCCGTCACTGCGTTTTTCCCCAATTCCTCGCTCACAACGGTGATCAGTTGGACGGTTGGTATTATCCTTGCCGCCGTGACCGCCTTGGTTCTGTTTGGTGGCATTAAGCGCATCGGAGCCGTGACAGAGAAATTGATTCCGGCGATGTGTATTCTTTATATTGCATTTACGCTTGTCGTGATCTTTGGCCATATTGGATCTTTAGGTGCTGCGTTTTCTAAAATTTTCATCGCTGCATTTAATCCCACTGCCGTTATGGGTGCTGCTTCCGGTATCGCCGTGAAAAACGCGATCGTCTGGGGTCTACGCCGCAGTGCGTTCTCGAACGAAGCAGGTCTTGGCTCTGCCGCAATCGCCCATGCCGCAGCTGATACCAAAGGTCCTGTCCAACAGGGTATGTTCGGCATCTTTGAAGTTTTTATGGATACCCTCGTGATCTGTACCTTGACAGCACTGACCATTATTATCAGCGGTGTTCCTATTATTTGGGGTGTAAAACCGGGTTCGGAACTCATTACATCCGCATTTAGTACCATCTGGGGCGGAAAAGCCGCTGCACTCTTCGTTGCCATCGCACTGATGCTCTTCGCCTACTCAACCATCTTGGGTTGGTCACTCTATGGTACTCGTTGTGTCCAATATCTTTTTGGACTGAAAGCGGCGAAAGTATATCAGATTATCTTTATCATCGTCATTGTGATCGGTGCAACAAGCTCTAT
This sequence comes from Evtepia sp., assembly GCA_036654315.1. Classification (GTDB taxonomy): domain Bacteria; phylum Bacillota; class Clostridia; order Oscillospirales; family Oscillospiraceae; genus Evtepia. Next base: position 2,634 of record JAVVSI010000057.1, read on the forward strand.
TGATGTTGTCTGGGATATCGCCGACACATTCAATGGACTCATGGCAATTCCGAACTTCGTCGCACTCTTCGCGCTCTCCGGTGTCGTCGCAAAATTAACCCGCGATTATTTCGAAGAGCAAAAGCCAAAACACTTATGAAGTGATGCACTCCGTCGGCTGTTGTAGTACGACGGAGTGCATTTTTACCCCCAAAAAGAAGAAATGTACAGACAGGAAAAATAAAAAAGTCTAAATTCATTGCAATCTGGTGATTGACGCATGATCTCGTCCATAGTATAATGTAAGAAAATGCTTTTTGTGACTGACGGAATGTGGCGTACCACAGGGGAGCAAGAAGTCTGAGGTTTGCCGACCGTCTGGGCAGTTCAAATTCCAAATAAAGGAATAGGACTGCCCGCTTTGGTATACAAAAATGGAGGCTAATATGAAAAAAGTTGCAATTATCATGGGCAGTGACAGCGATTTTCCCGTTGTGGAGAAAGCTGTGGATAAACTCGCGGAATATGGGGTTCCGTTTGAAGTCCACATTTACTCCGCCCACCGTACACCGGAAGAGGCGCGTGCCTTTTCACAAAATGCAAGAGCAAACGGCTTTGGCGCAATCATCGCCGCTGCCGGAAAAGCCGCACACTTGGCCGGTTCCCTCGCCGCAAATACTACAATTCCCGTGATCGGGATCCCCATCAAATCCTCGGTTCTCGACGGCATGGATGCCCTTCTGTCAACGGTTCAAATGCCGACAGGGATTCCGGTCGCAACCGTCGCAATCGACGGCGCAGCCAATGCCGCGCTCCTTGCAATGCAGATTCTATCTCTTTCCGATGCGGAACTCGCCAAAAAACTGGACGAAGCCCGTGTTTTGGATCGAAAGAAAATACTGGACAAAGACGCAGCCCTCTCCGTGAAGTATCACGCATAAGCAAAGAAGAAAATTGAACCAAAACTTGTGATACTTGTACACAGCAGCTTTTCATACATCTTATTATATTTGGAGGAAATTTTATGAAACAACTTCGCTATACGGGAAAAACAAAAGACGTCTATGCACTGGACAACGGCAATTTTATGCTTCAATTCAAAGACGATGTGACCGGTGAAAACGGCGTATTCGATCCCGGTGCCAATACAGTCGGACTGAGCATCGAAGGTGTTGGTAAAGTCAATTTGCGTATGTCTGTCTACTTTTTCGAAAAATTAAAAGCCGCCGGAATCAAAACACACTACGTCAGCGCAAATCTTGAAGATGGCACAATGGAAGTCCTGCCCGCTAAAGTGTTCGGGAAAGGCCTCGAGATCATCTGCCGCCATAAGGCTGTCGGTAGTTTCTACCGCCGCTACAGTGATTATATCGAAGAGGGTGCAGATCTGGACGCTTATGTCGAGATGACCCTTAAGAATGATGAAAAGGGTGATCCCCTGATTATCAAAGACGGTCTTGTTATGCTTGGGATTATGAATGATCAGCAGTATGACGATATCAAAGCAATGACACAAAAGATTACAAAGATCGTTGCAGACTGTCTTTTGGAAAAAGGACTTGTCCTTTATGATATTAAATTTGAGTTTGGTTATAACGACAATGAAGTCATTTTGATTGACGAAATTGCCTCCGGTAACATGAGAGTGTATCAAGATGGTTCTTATGTTGAGCCGATGAAACTTTCCGAACTTTTCTTTGCCTAATCAAATTTTACAATTATAGGAGGTGTCATAGCACTTGGGCGGATTCTTTGGCGCAATTTCCAAAAAAGACATCGTGCTGGACGTGTTTTTCGGAACAGACTATCATTCCCATCTCGGGACAAAACGTGGCGGCATGGCGGCTTATTGTTCGGAAAAGGGTTTTCAAAGAGATATTCACAACATCGAAAATTCTCCGTTTCGTACTAAATTCGACGGGATTACCGCTGAAATGTGCGGGAATATCTGCATTGGCTGTATCAGTGATACGAACCCACAGCCTTTACTTGTCCGCTCAGGTCTTGGCACCTTTGCCATCACCATCGTCGGAATTGTCAATAATGCAGATGAACTGATTGAGGATCTTTTGACCAAAAACTGTGGGCATTTTGAAACCATGAGTGGGGGACTTGTCAACACCACTGAACTCATTGCAGCACTGATCAGTCAGCATGACAGTTTTGAAGAGGGGATCCGTTATGCACAGGATCTGGTGGACGGAACCGCTTCGATTTTAATCATGACGAGCAACGCGATTATCGTAGCAAGGGACAAGCTTGGCAGACTACCGGTACATATCGGACAAAATGATGACGGATACTGTGTTTCGTTTGAGTCCTTTGACTATCAAAAGATTGATTATCGCGATTATTATGAACTGGGTCCCGCAGAAATCGTAAAATTAACGCCGGATGCTTGTGAAACCATTCTGCCTGCACAGGAAAAAATGCGTGTCTGTGCTTTCCTGTGGACATACTATGGTTACCCAAACTCAAACTATGAGGGGATCAATGTCGAGGTGATGCGTAACCGTAACGGTGGTATCCTTGCAAAGACAGATAAAAAAAGCGGCGCAGCACAAGATATTGACTATGTCAGTGGGATTCCGGATTCCGGTACACCACACGCAATCGGTTATGCAAATGAAAGCGAAGTTCCATTTGCGAGACCATTCATTAAGTATACCCCAACTTGGCCGCGTAGTTTTATGCCAAGTACGCAAAAAGAGCGGAACCAAGTCGCGAAAATGAAGCAAATTCCTGTTCATGAGCTGATCAATGGGAAAAAACTTCTTTTCGTCGATGACAGTATTGTACGCGGTACGCAGTTGCGGGAAACGGTTGAATTTCTTTATGAAAACGGCGCAAAAGAAGTACATATTCGTTCCGCCTGCCCGCCGATTATGTACGGCTGTAAATATCTGAATTTCTCCCGCAGTATTTCAGAAATGGAACTCCTCTCAAGACGCATCGTCATGGAGTTGGAGGGAGAAGAGGGCATGAATCACTTGGCTGAATACAGCGACCGCGAAACCGAACGCGGACAAAAAATGCGTCAGCTGATTTGTGACAAGCTCCACTTTACCACACTGGAATACCAGTCCCTAGAGGGCATGATCGAGTCAATCGGTATGGAACCCTGTAAACTCTGTACCTATTGCTGGTCAGGAAAGGAGTAAACAAATGCTTTCAAAATCTGACAGCTACGCCGCAGCAGGCGTTGATATTACCGCAGGATACAAAGCGGTGGAACTGATGAAATCACACATCGCAAAAACAATGACGGCCGGTGCACTTTCCGATATTGGTGGATTCGGTGGGCTTTTTGAGCTGGATCTGGGCGATATTAAAAAGCCGGTTCTGGTGAGCGGTACGGATGGAGTCGGTACCAAACTAAAACTGGCATTTCTGATGGGGAAACATGATACTGTTGGCATTGATTGTGTTGCTATGTGTGTCAATGATATCATTTGTTGTGGTGCAAAGCCGCTGTTTTTCTTGGATTATATCGCGCTTGGTAAAAACGTACCCGAAAAAGTAGAGGCAATTGTCTCCGGCGTCGCAGAGGGTTGTGTGCAATCCGCTTGTGCCTTGATCGGTGGAGAAACGGCAGAAATGCCGGGATTTTATCCCATCGACGAGTACGATATGGCAGGTTTTTCTGTCGGTGTCGTCGATAAAGACCGCGTCTTTGATAAAAATTCGATCAAAGCCGGGGATGTGGTGATTGGACTTCCATCCTCCGGTGTCCATTCCAATGGCTTTTCTCTGGTGCGTAAAGTGCTGAATGTGGAAACGGCCAATTTGACCAAACCAATGCCGGAATTGGGCGGTCGTTCTTTGGGCGAAACACTCTTGGCACCGACGCGGATTTATGTCAAAAGTATTTTGGCACTGGCAGAAGAAGTGACCATAAAATCGGTTTCTCATATCACAGGTGGCGGTTTTTATGAGAATATTCCGAGAAGTTTGCCCAGCGGTATGTCTGCAAAAATTGAAAAAGCAAGCGTACCTACGCCTTCCATTTTCGGTCTGATCTCTGAAAAAGGTAAAATCTCAGAGCGAGAGATGTTTAATACCTTTAATATGGGAATTGGTATGACAGTCATTGTTGCAAAAGAAGATGCAGAAACAGCACTGACATCCCTGCGCAATTCCGGTGAAACGCCTTGTATTATTGGTCAAACCGTCGCGTCCGATGAGGGTGTCATTCTATGCTAGCCAAAATCGCGGTTCTCGTTTCCGGCGGTGGCACAAATCTACAAGCTCTTTTTGACGCACAGGACGCAGGTACACTCAAGAGTGGTGAAGTTGTCCTTGTTGTCTCAAATAATAAGAACGCCTACGCACTCAAACGCGCCGAACTGCGCGGCGTGGAAACTGTCGTTGCGGATAAGGAAATTTGCCCAACGCAGGAAGATTTTGAAGCCTTTTTGAAAACA
>JAVVSI010000058.1:0-6862 GCA_036654315.1 Evtepia sp.
CCCTATATCATCACGGAAACGGAACTGGTTAAAGTATTAGATACCATGAAAGCATGGTTTCATAGGTAAAGAAAGCAGCGAGAATTTATGTAAAATTCGCGCTGCTTTCTGATTATGTGAGGTCAAAAAGTCCAATTTTGTGTAATTCGATCTGTGCAGTGGCGGATTCCGCGTTCAGCGTAGAGGTGAGGGTTACGGTCATGGTGACGGAGTCCGAGTTGAGGAGTGCATCGAGGACAGGCTTCGGAATTGGAAATCGATACACAAGACCGCCTTGGAGTTCCTTACAATCGGCATCCGTCTCATTACCGGCATACTTGAGTGTGTCAATCGTAAGGGGAATTTGCGTCTTGTCGGTAGCCGTGCAGTAGCTAAAGGTGGCAGAGAGCGTTTTTTTCGTACCAAGGTTGGCGTCCACCGGTTTGAAAAAGATGGACTGCGTTGTTGCGAGGAGTTGTTCGGCATCGGAGGGGAGCAACAAATAGGGCAGTGTTTTCAGCCCATCCTTGGAATCTGTAAAACTGACTGTTTGGGCAGTTGTTGTGGTACGATAGGCGGCAATCATGGTATTGACGAAAAGCTTTGCCTCGTTGACGTATTGCTCACCGACGTAGCCGTTTTGATCCGCAAGATAGCGTTCTGAACCGTTATTGTGTCCTGCGCCGGAATAGGTGACATTGCCTTTGCTGTAGATATAATAGGCGTTGGTCACATCGTTGGGCAGGGCGGAATAGACACCGGGGCAGGGGGTGTTTCCGTCCTTGCTGTTCGCCATACAGTACCAAACAACGATATCGTCGGAATTGAGGTTGATTTGATAGTATTGTTCATGCGTCAGACCCACTTTCATGTAGGGACTGGTCGTGTCAGACTGGTCGTCAAAGAGTCCTGTATTGACATCGTAAGGGTAGGTGGTAATCTGCCCTTCGTTTATCTGAGAGACGTACTCTGTTTCTCGATTGTAGCCGGAATCGTCAAAAGGGGATTTGGTATATTTTCTACCGTACGGAAGATTCATTCCAATATCCTGACCGTAACGGAATAAGGCATAATTCGTATAGCCTTGCGTTTCTGCTACAGTTTCCATGCGTGCGCTCCCGGGCTGAAATGCTACACTATAATGATTGTCTATCAGGGTTTTGACTTCCGTCGGATTTAAGTCAGTCAGATCAGTTTGTTTGACAAGCAGGTCGCGCTGTTTGGAACGAATGCCATAACGATCGAGGCGAACCGGATCACGCAGTAATTTATTAAATTCATATCCCCAGTAAGCCGGATCATCAAAAATCATTTTTTCGTGACTGCCTTGCTTGTCCATTTGATAGTCAGACATGGGGAGGTTTACTTGAGAGGTCGTATCATGGGTAAAGAGAACAGATTTTCCGGTGGCAATGTAGGAGACGACTGCCTGTGCGGCATTGCTTGACAATTCCTGATACATATCGTCGAAACCGATGATAAGCATATCATATGTATTCAGATAGTCTGAAATGCTACCGATGCCATCCAGATTTTTTGTTGTAACGGTGTCAATTCCAACCTGAAAATCCTTTACGTCGGCAAGCAGTTTTCCATAAATACCTGCATAATTTTTCCCGCTTGTATGACTGTAGCAGATTGAATTTTTGATAGATTGTTGTTTCGTTTGCATCTGTGTTTCCAGATTGACCGTACCGGCAGTACGAGAACTGTTGATTTGCAGGATGCTGATTTTTTTCTTTTCAGAATCCGTTTTTGGCTCGATGCGGGTATAGCCGTGCTGAGATGCATGAATATTGCTTGCCCCATTTTTCACGACTTCCAGTTTCCATGCAATGAATCCTGTGTATCCCTCCGGCATCTGCCGTGAAATAGTATAATCGGTATCCGCAGAAAGTCGATATATCCCATCATCAGGCGTTACAAGCTGATCGCCTGATTTTAAGATAATATCCGTGACCTGTTCTATGGCACTATAGTTACCGTCGGAGTTAAGATCAATATAAAGATGGCAGTCATAGGACGTTGCACTTGGCGTTGCATCCGTTTTATTTGCGATTTTAAATTTGTAATTGAGCGCATAAGAACCCCCGCTTGGTGTTAATTTGGTGGCACCCTTATCGTCCATTTTGTATGGAGTGGGTACAGCGTCAAACATGAGTTCCGGCTTTGATAAATTGACGTAACGGAGGACGGCGGTAGGGGATGTTGTCGCCTGTGTGCAGTTCATCACATTTGATTTTTCGTGAATGGAGTTGAGTGCTTCATATAGATAAGAGCTATTGTCAATGCGGGCGGGATCGGGTCCCAAAACGCTGGCACCGGTGGGCAGAGAGATCGAACCGGGTTGCGCGGTATTCTTCACTTCCTTGCTAAAGGGAGTGGAGGTGATCGTTGCATTTGTGCTTTCACCTGAAAAATTGAAAGTATAATAAGGCTGCCAAGGAGGAGATGTAAGATTGCGTCTTTTGAAATCGATGGTGCGACTGTAGATCTCAGGTGTGCTTGTATCATGCGAGGTGATTCTGACAAGGCAACGAAAAGAGGTGGATCTGGCAGAAGAGGAGAATTTGAAGGGAGGTTCCACATCGACCCATTTCTTTTCCTTGGATCGCTGCCATTGGTATGAGTAGGTTATGCCGGGTAGTTCGGGGGAGGGATTCACTCTTGCGGAAATACGAGTGTCTGTGCTGATCGAACTGCCCTGTTCTATAGTATTGCCAGTATCAAAATCAAAAACTTCGGGATCAGATAGGCTTAGAATATCGTTACCCGATGAAACTTCCCAGTCATTGCTTCGCGCCGCGATGGGCTTTTTGATATCGGAGCCGGAGATGGTCAACTCGCAGTGATAAGTTCCCGATGTACTTGGCTTAAACTTGGCTTCCCTAGCACATAGGGTTCCGGCCTTGTCATACCATTCGTACTTGTAGTCAAGCGAAAGGTCGGGAAAGTGATCGGGACACTTCGCTTCGGCAGTCAGCGTATTTTCGTGTTTCGTCACGGCAACAGAAAAATCAAATTGGTTTAATTGCGCTGTCTCAGTATATAGATCATCCGCTAAAATAATTGGATAACCTGCGCCGGCAAATTCTTGTAGTTCTCGCGATTTGGCGGCGGTGAGATCATTGCCGGAAAAGCGGAACGTGTTGGCATCGGAATCTTCTGCGCGGTTGATGTAGGGATAGTTTTGACCCTGATACGAAAATGTCTTGTCTGTAAAATCTCGCTCTAACAGTCCCGCCATTAAAATACTACTGGTGAACAGATCACCAATATTGCTATAAAGCATCCCATCCATGGTATCATCATTAAAATCGCTTGTTGTTTTGCCTTTTTGGAGAGGAAAGCCCTCGGTACTTGATCCGATATAAATCATATCATAGGTTTCATTGAGGTTTTCAATTTTGCCGATGAACTCCGCCGTTGACATTGTTACAATTTGGATCGTCGGTGCGTCATCGTCCTCCGCATCCAGCCACGTCTTGACCATATCGGGTGTTAAGGTGTGTCCGCGTCCCGGCTGCAACTCCAAGACAGTAATACTTTCTTTGACATTGTCGGGGCGTTGATTCGCAAAGTTGATACTGTAGCGGATGGCGGTGGACATAGAGGTAAGATTGGGGAGATATTGCGCTTTGGAAAGACCCTGTTGTTGCCGTAGGAAGTTTTCATGGTCGATTTCAGTTTGGATGGCTTCGAATCCCCTTAGATCGTCATACGGCTGATTGAAGTTGGAATGTAAGATAGAAGTCATTTTGTTTGGGATAAAAGAATAGATATTTCCTTTTACAAAATCAAGATCTTCAAAATCTTCGGGGTCAAGTGCCTGCTGAAACGCAGCCAAGCTCATATCATCATAGCCCTCTGCATGACTGAGGATCATACGGTTCAATCGCTGTAACTGCGTCGGAGCATAGATGTTACTTGCGTCGATCAAAAAAGGAATTTTGCTGTTCTTTGATCCCCGATTATAAAGCTCCCATGCCAGTTCGGGGTTGATATCGTCATGCTGGGCAGCGGAGATGACAATGAATTCGGCATCTTGGATTTGTTGTGCGGTCAGGTCTTTGGGGCGTACGGTGTGGACGCGTACAGTGACATTGTTTAAATGATCGTCTGTGCGGTCAAACACATATTTTAAAAACCAATTGTTATTTGTGTAGCCGCCGGAAATGTAGATGGTTCGGTAGACAATGGCGACTGTGTTTGTGGAATTGGGATCGAATTGAAAGGTATAATCTCCCTTTTGATCGCCGACATATTCATAAGCGGAACAATTGCGTGTAAAATAACCGCCCTCTTGTGCGAGAAAGCCGTCTCCTGTGGTATTTGGAATGGCGGCGTAAGCCGTTTTATCTGTGTGTGGGCGACCGACTGTCTTGACTTTATAATATTGGACATGGATATCCAAGGATAAATCAGAACCGACAGAACCGACGTACTGATAGATCCCATTCGTGTCTTTGGAATAAATGGCAGTACCAACTTCCAACTCCGGTAAGTCAGGATCGGTGGCGGCTGTTTTGTTGACCGCTTCAAAGGTCAGTTCATAGTAATAATAAGAACTGTCGTCGGGTGGCGTTTGGGTAAAATAGGCGATATCTTGTGCGTACCCGCCATTGTCTAAAATTTGGTATGACCATAGCGATTGATAGTCGCCCTGATCGGAAGGCGTAAGCGTACCTCTTACGTTTTGTTGTTCGCGATTTGTGAGCGTAAGAGGGGTGTTCCCATGGGGTTCCCAGACGTAAGATTCCTTGTAGTCCGACCAAGTGAGCGGAGCAGGCTCTTTGCCTGTGCTTGAAAAATCTTTCACTGTCGTTTTCAGCGTATTCATATAGGCTTTGCGAGCGTCGGCATTGTTTTTTGCGGCAAGCATCGTTTTCCAATTCCCGCCCGGTTCTTGCCCTGCGACGTAGTAGCCGAACTGTCCTCTATCCGCGATTTCCAAAATATCAAAGGGTTGATCTCTGCTTATGATTTCTTCAATGTGAGGAAGGGAGGTAAATACATCTGCACCAAAGGAGGAAAATGACATGGTGAATATCAAGGCACAAGAGAGCAGTGCCGCAATGATACGTTTACAAAATCGTTTCATAAAATCTCCTTTCGGTTCAGTCGGCGCGGAGTGTCTGTATTAAATCTTCGTAGGTAGTAGCTGTGATCGCTTGATTACGCAGAGAAATTGTTTGGTTTGTATCCTGTGTTGCAGCGCGAAAGGCAAAGGTCATTTTGGCAGTCAGAGAGGGTAGCGCGCCATTGGTTGTAGGCAAAGAAATAGAAAAGGCAGTGAGATGACTTGCCATTAAGTCCGGTGTATCCGGTGGGGGAATTTCTGTGGAATCTTTTGAAAGTTTGTTCTCTCCATAAGAGAGAGATTTCTTTTCTGCATCATACTGAAAGGCGTGTATCATAAAATCACGGTTTTGGTCGAAGTTGACCACGGCAAGTAGTTTGCTTTGGTCGTCCCAAAAGACACCGCCATTACAGTCAATGAGATATTCCTGTATCTGTGCCATGGTTTGTTGCGCTTGCGTCTGGATCGTGACGGAAGAGGATACATTTGTATAGGAGCGTGAGCCTACGACAAGGAAGCCCATGACGGATAGCATAAGAATAGAAAAAATCGCAATGGAGATCATTAGCTCAATGAGGGTAAAGCCTTTATTGTGCTTCATGGCGCGCAGTCCTTTCTCAGGCACGGTATTGACCGCCGGTTGAGGGGACCAATACGAGATGGTATGAGGATCGCCCGCCGATCACGGTGATCCCGGTACAGCCGGGGGGGTGAAATGCACCGGTATCTCGCGCGTAGGAGAGCGTCAGCGGATCCTTTGCGACATCGTAAACAGTCGTGTCACCGACGAGGGTGTATTGAATCGAGACGCGGGAGGATAATTTAGTAAGATGGGAGACCCCGTTGGTGATGAGCTTACAATAAGCGGTTTTGCCCTCCATGTAGAGTTCCAATTTGACCTCACCGCCCCGACTCATGGTATCAATACGGCAACGAGAGAGGGCGGAAGAAATTTCATCAATGGTTTGATTCGCCTGTGCGGCGGAAATATTGCCAAAAGAGAGGGCTGCCATACTGATTCCGAGTGACATAATGGCAAGGCAGACCATGAGTTCAATGAGAGTAAAGCCTTTGTGATTCATGCGCGCCTCCTTTAGCTTTTTTTCCAGTTTTCATATGTGACAAGACCGGCGGGTTCCCATGATTGAACCCCCTGCGCGTTGTTTCCGCTGACGGTGGTGCCAAGGTTCAAAAATTCGATGAGATGTTTGGCATTGTCGCCGCCACCCTTGACAGAAGCGGAGAGCGCGCCCACTACAGCGGCACGGTTAGAGCTGAGATTTGCGTTGAGGGTTATGATACCGTCGGCAATTAAAAGGCCGCTAAAATCGGACTCGACCGTTATATTCCCGCTACAGAGGATCAGACGGACATCGGGGTCGATGTCTTTGCTGATCGTGATATCGCCGTTTACGATGAGGGCGAGGACTTCCTGACCGGATTCTTTTACAAATTGAGTGATTCCTTGCGGTAAGGTGTTCAGTGCGGCGGTATTGACGACAAATTCGTATGGCGATTTGGCAGAACTTGCTTTTGCGGATTGGTTTGCGGAGAGTGTGACGCAGAGGTTTTGATACATATCCGCCAAGCGTTTTGCGGAAAGCTCGATCGTGTTGATGTCGGAAAGGGCGGAAGCAAGGTCGAATGTTTGGGTATTCGGATCTTTTTGATAGGTATTACCGGCGGTACGCACTGTTTGCGTGCTTGTCTTGAGCGTGACATATTGATTCAAATAGTCGTTGAGGGATGTTTCATTTTGGCTGAAATAGTCACGGAAATATGCATTGGCATTGGCTCTTGTAT
>JAVVSI010000059.1:0-6843 GCA_036654315.1 Evtepia sp.
GATATAATCATCGGGGATATTTAGGATGGGGCGGATTTTTTTGGGATGAAACCAACCGAGCCAACAGCCTTGTAAGCCCTCTTCGATTGCTTGTAGGCGCATGAATGACATTGCAATGGCGCAGTCCATGGCTCTGGCAGATTGACCGCAGATCATGCTTCGGTCATGGTTGGCGCAGGCAACCAATACAACCGGTGCTTCGCCTACAAAGGCTTGCGCTTCACAGGCATCTACAAGTTGGCGGCGGAGTTCGGGGTCGGTGACGGCAATCAATTTGTTGTATTGTTCGTTGCTGGCAGTGGGGGCAAGCCAACCGGCTTTCATAATACGCTCAAGTTTTTCCGGTGCAATGGGTTTTGGCGAAAAGCCGCGTACAGCGCGGCGTTTTTCGACCGCTTCTAATACAGTCATCAATCAAAATCTCCTTTAAAATTATTCTACCGGGCGGTAGATCAGGCACAGTAATCGTCCAAAATTTTCCGAAAGGAATCAAATGCCGCAGGAATAGGATAGGTCAAGTTTACCTCATTTCGATCCGCCCAAACCCAATCTTCCGGCAAATCGGATTGTTCCAAGACGAAAATCTGTGCTGTCATATGCCACTCAATATGTGTAAAAATATGTTTTCCCATTCCGCCCGATTTCATTGTTTCAACGCGTAAAATTTCCGGCAGTGATTCGCCCACAAGGATGGAGGGGAACTCCCATAAACGAGCAAGGAGTCCTTTCGGCGGCCGTCTACGAAGTGCAACTTTATTTTCGTGGAAAACGAAAAAAACGGTTCGTTCCTCAATTCTTCTTGCTTTTTTTGGCGCACGAACGGGGAGTACATCTGTTTGATCGGTGCATCGCGCAACGCAAAAATCAAATGCAGGACAGTGTTCACAGAGTGGTGTGCCGTTTGGAATGCAGAGGGTTGCACCGAGTTCCATTAACGCTTGATTAAATTCACCGGGATAGGCAGTTGGCATAATATCATAGAGTTCTTGTGTTACTTTCTTTTTCATGGCTGCCGTGGAGATGTCGTCCGAATCGCCGTTGATACGGGAGACAACGCGCAATACATTCCCATCAACCGCCGGGACAGGCAGACCAAATGCAATGGAGGCAATCGCACCGGCAGTATAATCGCCAATACCGGAGAGTGTACGGATTTCGTTGTAGGTCTGGGGGAAAACGCCGGCGAATTCAGAGAGGATTTGTTTGGCTGCTTTTTGTAAATTACGGGCGCGGCTATAATAACCAAGTCCCTGCCAAATTTTCATAAGCTCGTCCTCGGATGCGTAGGCGAGTTCGGTTAGGGATGGAAAACGATCCATAAATCGCGAGAAGTAGCCAAGAACGGCCGCGACTCTGGTTTGTTGGAGCATGATTTCCGAAACCCAAACGCGGTATGGTGTAGGAAAACTGCGCCAAGGTAGGGTGCGTGCGTGTTCGGAATACCACTCTAGGAGTGGAATGGGGAGTAGAGAAAGCAAAAAAATCACCCCTTTGAGAATGTGGAAAATGGATTTTCGGAAATACAAATGAACGCATTGGTAATCGGCTGTCGTAAACGTACAAAGGACGCATACAAGGCCACGCGTCTGGGGAAATTAGGATCTTCCGTTCCATAGAGGAAATCTCCCACCAGCGGACAGCCGATTGCGGCCATATGCACACGAATCTGATGGGTTCGTCCTGTTTCCGGTGTTACGGAAAGCAGAGAACGCGTCCCACAAACGGATAAAATGCGATACTGTGTTCGAGCGGGTTTTCCATCTATGCACACGGCGTGTTTAATCGGGGAGATTTGTGCGATGGGAAGATCAATGGTTCCCGATTTTTCTGCCGGAATCCCCTCGCAGATTGCGAGATATTTGCGCGTAAAATCACCGCTGTGTAGTGCTAGTCGGAGGCGTTCATGGGCGTGGGAATGTTTGGCAATGACCATCAGACCGGAGGTGCCGCGATCCAGACGATTGACCGCATGAAATGCGGCGACAAGACCGATTTTGGCATAGTAATCCATGACATAAGCGGCGAGCGTATCCTCTTTTCGTAGGGCATTGGGATGTACGGCGAGTCCGGCGGGTTTATTTACAATCAGAAGATCGTCGTCCTCGTATCGGATATCAAGCGCGGCGGGAATCGGGGCAATGTCACTCGATGCAGTATCACCAATGGAAACCGAAAGCAGCGAACCTCCCTGTACGACTGCATTGGTAAAGACAGGAACGCCATCCAAAAGGATGCCGTCTGCTCTGGCTTTTGCTCGTTTCACGAGGGTTCCGGAAAGAGAGAGCTGTTTACGGAGTAGCTTATCGACGGTTCTGCCTGCGTCTGCATCGGAAATAGGGAACGTAAGTCTGCGCAAGGGACTTCACTTCCTTTCGTGAATCAGTATAACACAAATTGCTGATCTTGCAAAATGTTAAAAATGCGGTATAATAACAGGTATGACAGACGGAAGGGAGTGAACGGTAATGGGGAGAATCTTGGGTGTTTATATTCACATCCCATTCTGCCGGAGCAAATGCGATTATTGTGACTTTTACTCTCTCGCCGGTCAGGAAGCAAGAATGGATGAGTACCAAAAAGCCCTGCTGATTCACCTGAAAAAAACGGCGGCGAAACTCAAAAGCTATCATGTGGACACAATCTACATCGGTGGCGGGACTCCATCGTATTATGGAGAAAAACGTCTCCGCGCTTTGCTTTCTGCGGTGCGGAAGTATTTCACGCTCTGTGGCACACCGGAAATCACGGTGGAGTGCAATCCCGATAGCGTAGACCCGAAAATGATGACCCACTTGCGCCGTTGTGGGTTTAATCGTGTTTCTCTGGGTGTGCAATCTATGGACTGCGAGCAGCTGTCCTGTCTGCATCGCATACACACAACAGAACAAACACAAGCGGCTGTGTCCGCGATTCGTGAGGCGAAAATTAAAAATTTAAGCCTTGATCTCATATACGGCCTGCCCGGTCAAACGCCGGAGAGTTGGAAACAAACGCTATCTGCCGCGCTGATGCTGGAACCGGAACATATTTCATGTTACGGTTTGAAAGTGGAGGACGGTACGCCACTTGCTTCTCGCGTGGCGAGAGGTGAAGTGATTCCAAGTGACGATATGCAGGCGGATATGTACTTGGCAGCGGTTTCACTTCTGAAAAGTGCGGGGTTTCGGCAATACGAAATTTCAAATTTTGCAAAAATCGGCTTCGAATCGAGACATAATTTGAAATATTGGATGGGTAGAGAATATGTAGGCTTCGGTCCGGGTGCGCATTCGGACTTGGGCGGACGGCGGTTTTCATTTCCGAAGGATCTGGATGGCTATATTAACGGTGTACTTTCGGATCATCTCCAATTTGATGAGTCGAATGAAATCCAAAAGAAAGAACGCTCGGAAGAATATATCATGTTTCGTATGCGCACAGCACGCGGAATCGAAGAGTGGGAATATAGGCGTGAATTTCTGTCGGATTTTGAGCCGATTCAGCACAAGCTTGAATTTTATGAGAGTAAAGGTTGGGCAGTGCAGTCGGGGCGGCGGTGGCATTTTACACCGGAAGGTTTTTTGCTCTCCAATACGCTGATTCTTGGACTTTTGGAAAGCCAAGAAGAAACGCACTTGGATTTTAAAAAAGCAGAAGAAACGCTTCACCAGAGAGAAAAACGACCACAGAATAAAAAGGGAGAATCAAATTGATGGATCATGTAAAACTACTGCAACTTTTAGAAAAAGATTGCACACTCACGACAGCACAGCTCGCGGGTATGATGTCTGAGCGAGAGTCCGTTATCATTGACGCAATCCATGATTTGGAAGTTGAGAAAGAGATTCTGGGATATAAAGCGATTGTAGACTGGGATAAAACAGAACACGAAGCGGTCACCGCATTGATTGAAGTCAACGTAACGCCACAGCGCGGTGAGGGCTTTGATCGGCTTGCGGAACGCATTGTGCAGTACGACGAGGTGGAGAGTATGTACCTGATGTCGGGCGGCTTCGATTTCACGGTCATTCTTTCGGGGCGTACCTTGACGGAAGTGGCACGTTTCGTCGGCGAAAAGCTTGCACCGCTTGATGGGGTGACAAAAACGTCTACGCATTTTATTTTGAAGAAGTATAAGGAAAAACATTTAATGTTTAAGACAGCGGAAAAACAAGAAGAGGGGTTTGTATTCGTATGATTCAGTATGACGATGTACTCAGCAGTCAAATTAAAAACATTCCGCCCTCTGCCATTCGGAAATATTTTGACCTTTTGGCAACGATGGATGATGCGATTTCTCTCGGTGTGGGGGAGCCTGATTTTCCAACACCCTGGCATATTCGGGATGCAGGCATTTATTCGCTTGAAAAAGGCTTTACAAAGTATAGTCCCAATGCCGGTTTTTCTGAATTGCGCCGCGAAATTTCAAACTATATGAAGCGTAGACATCATCTTGACTATGACCCACAGACACAGACGCTGGTTAGTGTCGGTGGCAGTGAGGGTTTGGATCTTGCATTTCGTGCGCTGTTAAATCCGGGCGACGAAGTGATTATACCGACACCCTCTTTTGTATGTTATGGACCGCTCGCGTCTATGACCTATGCAACACCGGTTTTAGTGGAAACCAAAGCGGAAGATGAATTCCGACTGACGCCGGATCAGCTTCGCGCCGCCATAAGTGATAAGACGAAAGTCTTGGTTCTGCCTTTCCCCAATAACCCAACCGGTGGTATTATGGGTAAAGAGGATTTGGAAGCTTTGGCGGAGGTACTGCGCGGCACAAATATCATTGTGATCTCAGATGAAATTTATGCAGAACTCACATACGGTGACCGCCACGTTTCCATGGCACATATTCCGGATATGTACGAGCGCACTGTCATTGTCAGCGGTTTTTCAAAGGCATATTCTATGACCGGTTGGCGGATGGGGTATGTTTGTGGTCCTGTCGAGATTGTCGCTGCTATGATTAAGTTGCACCAGTATGCTATCATGTCTGCACCCACAACAAGCCAGTATGCCGCCATTGAAGCCGCAAAAAACGGGGACAAAGACATCGAAGCGATGCGTGAGGAATATAATGACCGCAGACAATATTTGTTAAATGGCTTTCGTCAGTTGGGCTTGGATTGTTTTGAGCCGCGCGGTGCGTTTTATATGTTCCCCTGTATCCGTAAAACCGGTTTATCCTCGGATGAATTCTGTGAGCGTCTTTTAATTGAGCAGGAGGTTGCCGTGATTCCCGGTTCCGCATTTGGACCGGGTGGTGAGGGGTTTGTGCGTTGCTGTTACGCAGCTTCGATGCAAGATTTGAGTGAAGCCTTGCGGCGCATTGAGATATTCCTAAAAACGCTTTCATAAGTTTGCGACGCGCATGTAAAAAATTAACACGCAAGAGGTGCGATATGAAATATATTTTAATCATCGGAGATGGTATGGCAGACAACCCCGTTGCGGAACTCGGCGGAAAAACCCCGCTCGATTACGCAAAAACCCCTATTATGGATGCACTCGCGGCAAAGGGAGAAGTAGGCAATGTCAAAAACTGCCCTGACGGATTACCGGCGGGTAGCGATACGGCAATTCTCTCTATTTTTGGCGCAGATCCCCGCAATTGTTATACCGGCCGTTCGCCACTGGAGGCGGCCGCCGGTGATATTAAATTAAAACCCGGCGATGTTTCCTACCGCTGTAATATGGTTACTTATGAAGATATTGAAACCAAGCCGTTTTCACAAAAAAAGATCCTATCCCACTCCGGCGGATCCATTGAGGGAGAAGAATCTATGACACTGATTTCGTATCTGTTTGCAGATCCGAAGTTTAAAGCCGCCGCAGAAAAGGCGGGGATGCGTGTCTACCCCTCACCCTCTTTTCGACATATCGCAGTACAGTCGGGCGCGGAGATTCAAGGGATCAAGTTAATTCCGCCCCATGACCATCTGGGGGAAGTGATCGAACCCTTACTCCCCACCGGCTGTGAAAACGCCAAAATTTTAAAAGAACTGATGGAACTTGCACACACGGTATTAAATCATCATCCCATCAACGAGGCGAGACGTGCCGCAGGTAAGTTACCTGCAAACGGAGTCTGGTTCTGGGCGGAGGGCAGTGCAGTTGTACTGGACTCGTTTGTGGAACGATATCACAAAACAGGTACCGTGATCTCTGCTGTTCCTCTTTGCCATGGTATCGCCAAATTATCGGGTCTTGATGTCGTATTGGTAGAGGGCGCAACCGGCGAGTTGGATACGAACTATGAGGGCAAGGTTGCTGCCGCACTGAACGTATTGAGATCTGCGCAAGATTTTGTTGCAATTCATGTCGAAGCACCCGATGAGTGTACGCATAATGGTGACTTACCGGGAAAGTTGCAGGCGATTGAATGGCTGGATAGTCGTGTTGTGGGTCCCTTGCTGAGCGAACTTGACAAAGATAAAATCGAATATCGTGTTCTGATTCTCTCTGACCATAAAACACTGACCGCAACACGCGGACACGATGGCGAGCCTGTGCCATATCTGCTCTATGACAGCAGAAAAGACACGAAGTTGGGACTTGCCTATACTGAATTAAATGGTGAAAAAGGTTCTGCTTATTCCGATGGCGCAGGGAGTGTTATGCCCTTGTTATTTGAGCAAACCACGAAATAAAGGAGAAAGAAATGGAAAAACAAATTGGATTTTCTGCGGCGGCAGTGTTGCTTCCAAACGGTTGCAATTTGAGAAAATGGGCAGTTGTTGCCTGTGACCAGTACACTTCGGAGCCTGATTATTGGGCGCGTGTCGAAAAGACTGTGGGCGAAGAACCGTCCGCACTCCGGCTGATTTTACCTGAAAGTCGTTTGGAGGGGGATCATGT
>JAVVSI010000060.1:0-6836 GCA_036654315.1 Evtepia sp.
CATTGTTTCTGGCAAAATTCTGTCCCAAGCCTCTGTATCGGCTGATGAAACCGGCAGTTGAGTTAATGGCAGGGATTCCGTCCATTGTTTACGGTTTTTTCGGTTTGGTTGTCATTGTACCGATCATGCAGAGTCTGGTAGGCGGCGGGAAGAGTATGATGACGGCGGCCATACTACTTGGGATCATGATTTTGCCTACGATTATTGGGGTATCGGAATCGGCCATTCGGGCAGTACCGGACAGTTATTACGAAGGCGCACTGGCATTGGGCGCAACGCATGAAATCAGTGTATTTCGAACGGTACTGCCGGCTGCGAAATCCGGAATTTTGGCGGGTGTGGTACTGGGAATCGGTAGGGCAGTGGGGGAGACGATGGCGGGGGTTATGGTTGCAGGCAATCAGCCGGTTGTACCCGAGGGATTGTTTCAGGGGGTACGAACGATGACCGCAAATATTGTCTTGGAAATGGGCTATGCTGCGGATCTCCACAGAGAGGCTTTGATTGCAACCGGTGTGGTTCTCTTCGTGTTTATTTTACTCATCAATCTATTATTTTCAGCAATAAAGGGGAGGGATGCCGCTTGAGTACAGTTCAAAGAAAAAAATCGTATCGTGGACATCCCATCTCTTTGATTTTAAGAATTTTGGTTTCGGTTGCGGCGGCAACGACGGTAGGAATTTTGATTGTGCTTGTTGGGTACATCGTAATACGGGGCATTCCGAATTTAACCCCGGAGTTATTTGCTTGGGAATACAACAGTGAGAATGTTTCCATGATGCCCGCTATCATCAATACCGTGACAGTAACGGTCTTATCACTTCTTGTAGCAGTACCGATTGGCGTATTTTCCGCAATTTATCTTGTTGAGTACGCCAAACGTGGTAATAAATTGGTCAAAGTCGTGCGGCTGACGACGGAGACGCTATCGGGTATTCCCTCTATCGTTTATGGACTGTTCGGATATCTGATTTTCAACTTGGCATTTGGTTGGGGTTATTCGATCATGGCGGGTGTGCTAACGCTTGCCATCATGATCTTGCCTCTCATTATGCGAACGACAGAAGAGGCATTGAAATCGGTTTCGGATAGCTATCGTGAGGGTAGTTTTGGCTTGGGCGCAGGGCGGTTGCGGACGGTGTTTCAAATCATTCTTCCCTCCGCTGTGCCGGGGATTTTTGCAGGAATTATTTTAGCCATTGGGCGGATCGTGGGAGAAACAGCGGCACTGATCTATACCACAGGAACGGTCGCCGGCGTACCGGAAAACCTACTTTCCTCCGGGCGCACGCTGTCCGTTCATATGTACGCGCTCTTCAATGAAGGCTTGTATACGGAACAGGCGTATGCAACTGCATTTGTGTTGTTGGTCATGGTCGTGGGGATCAATACCTTGTCGGGTATCATCGCCAGAAAGGTGGGAACGAATGGATAAATTTACAATTGAAAACCTAGACCTTTTTTATGGCGCGTTTCATGCCCTCAAACAGGTGAACCTGAAAATACCACAGGGTAAGATCACGGCATTCATTGGTCCGTCGGGTTGTGGGAAGTCCACATTGTTGAAATCACTGAATCGTATGAATGATTTGATTGAAAGTTGCCGCATTGTCGGAAAAGTATGCTTGGATGATGACGATATTTATGGTACTATGGACGTAAACCTACTGCGGAAGCGAGTGGGTATGGTATTTCAAAAGCCAAATCCATTCCCCATGAGTATCTATGACAATATAGCCTATGGTCCGCGTACCCACGGGATCCGTGCGCGTGTGAAGTTGGATGAAATTGTAGAGCGGTCGTTGCGTTCGGCAGCGATTTGGGAAGAAACCAAAGATCGTCTCAAGCAGAGCGCACTGGGCATGAGTGGCGGACAACAACAACGTCTTTGTATTGCGCGCGCCTTGGCGGTGGAACCGGAAGTCCTGCTCATGGATGAACCCACGAGTGCATTGGATCCGATTTCCACATCAAAGATTGAGGATCTGGTTTTGGAACTGAAAAAAGACTATACGATTGTTATGGTGACACATAATATGCAGCAGGCTGTCCGCGTCGCGGACGATACCGCGTTCTTTCTTTTGGGAGAAGTGGTCGAATTCAATGACACGGAGTCCATGTTTTCCGCGCCTACAGATCGGAGAACGGAGGATTACATTACAGGGAGGTTTGGATAATGCGAAACCGATTTGAACAACAGCTGAACGAGCTTCATATGGAACTTGTCATCATGGGCGCACTCTGCGAAGATGCCATTGGCTGTGCTGCGAAAAGCTTATTGGAACAAGATGAGAGCTTATTGAAAAAAGTCTTTGTTGCAGATGCGCAGATTGACCAAAAAGAGCGGGAGATTGAAACGCTCTGCATGAAACTGATTTTACAGCAACAGCCGGTTGCAAGGGATTTGCGGACAATTACTGCCGCACTGAAAATGATTTCCGATATGGAACGCATTGGCGATCAGGCGGGCGATATTGCCGAGATTCTGGGCTACGTCTGGGAGCATGACCTACAGAGCATTGCCCATATCGGGGATATGGCGAGAGCAACGATTCAGATGGTAACGGACAGTATAGATTCCTTTGTCAAGAGCGATATTGAAATGGCGAAATCGGTCATTGCATATGACGATGTGGTAGACGATTTGTTCCATCGTGTGAAAGGGGAGTTGACAGAGACGATCTGTGACGATCCGACGCAGGCAGAGGTGTGCTTAGACGTGCTGATGATTGCGAAATACTTTGAGCGAATCGGGGATCATGCGACGAACATTGCAGAATGGGTCTGTTATGCCATTGATGGGGTCAGACCGGAAAATGAACGAGAGGGAGGATATTGAGCATGAACCAACGCAGAATTGCACTGATTGCACATGATAATAAAAAGGCGGATTTGATCCGTTGGTGCGCAACGCACGTCGAAAAATTGAAACAAAATCAATTGTTCGGCACAGGAACCACGGCGAGACTCGTGACCGAAAAAACCGGACTTTCCGTACAGGGATACATGAGTGGACCATTGGGGGGTGATCTTCAAATCGGGACGAAGATTGTCGAGGGGGATATTGACATTTTGATTTTTTTCTCCGATCCCTTGACCGCCCAGCCGCATGATCCCGATGTGAAAGCATTGACGCGGATTGCCCAACTCTATGATGTTCCGATTGCTTTGAATCGTGCAACGGCGGATTTCATTTTGGAATCGCGTTGTTTTGATGAGGGCTACGTGAGGGAGATTCAGCATTTTTCAAGGGAACGAGAGGAATTTCATGTAGACGTGATGGAATCAAGCAGATAGACGCAGAAATTTGTGACGCGGGAGAAAGAAGGTGAAACGATGATCTATCTTTTAGAAGATGACGCAAACATTCGGAAATTAGTGCGGTATGCGCTTAAAAACAACGGCATGGATGCGGAGGCGTTCGCAGTTCCACATGAATTTTGGGAAGCAGTGCGCAAGGAAAAACCACAGCTTATTCTACTGGACGTCATGTTGCCCGAAGAGGACGGTCTGTCCATTTTGGAAAAACTCCGTGCGGCTGCTGATACGCGCAAAGTGCCGATTATTCTCCTGACCGCAAAGGGAAGTGAATTTGATAAAGTAACCGGACTGGACTTGGGTGCAGATGACTATATTGCAAAGCCCTTTGGTATGATGGAACTGATTTCGAGAATCCGTGCCTTATTGCGCAGAACGCAAGAAGATGGAGACTACACGGATACCGTAGGTGAACTTTCCGTCTGTCCTGCCAAACATATTGTCCGTGCATCCGGTGTAGAAGTGACGCTTGCACTGAAAGAATATGAGCTGCTGTGTATGCTTTTGGAAGCGGATGGTAAGGTATGCAAACGCGAACAAATTCAGACACAGGTTTGGGGTTACGCAGCGGAAAGCCGAACTGTCGACGTACACATTCGGAAATTGCGCCAAAAGCTGGGTGAGGCAGGTGCGTGTATCGAAACGGTGAAAGGGGTCGGATACCAAATTCGTCGAGACGAGGAGCAGGCGCATGAATAAAAAGATTTTTCGTTCTACTTGGCTCGTTGCCCTATTTGTATTTTTACTGAGTTTTGCGCTTATGATGGGTACGCTTTATCGTCAGTTAGAACGCCAAGTACGAGCGGATCTTGGGAGCAAGGCACAGTATATCGCGCATGCAGTGGAACAGCAGGGTGCTGCATATTTCAATGGATTTATCAGTGGTGAAACGCGCGTGACATGGATTGCACAGGATGGTCGCGTTCTGTATGAAACGGATGCCGATGTGGAGTCACTGGATAACCACCTCGCACGGGAAGAAGTTCAAGCGGCATTGCAAACCGGAATCGGGAGCAGTGCGCGTTATTCACAGACGCTGACGGAGAGAACATTTTACTATGCGGAAAGATTGTCGGACGGCACTGTTTTACGGTTGGCAACGACAAGAAATAGTATTGTGACTTTTTTAATTGTGTTGGTACGGCCTCTGGTTGTCATTATTTTGCTTGCTTGGATTTTGTCGGCGTTTTTGGCATCGAAAGTATCGAAAAGCATTATAAAACCAATCAACGAGCTTGATTTGGATCATCCGGCGGAGGAACAAACCTATGAGGAATTAACGCCACTGCTGTCAAAGATCGCGCGGCAGAAACGAGAGATCGAGGCACAGATTACAGAAGCACGAAAGCGTCAGGAAGAATTTAGGCTGATCACAGAAAATATGCGAGAGGGTATCTTGGTAGTGGATACCGCGACCAATCTTTTGACCTGCAACACGGCGGCACTCCATTTGCTGAATGTGGAGAAAGCATCCGGTGGCAGTGTGCTGAATTTGAATCGCACGAGTGAGTTCAGGAATTTGGTGCAAGCGGCCTTAGAGGGCGCACGCACAGTCAGTGGCATGACACAATCCGAACGGCAGTATGAATTGATTGCCAACCCGGTTTGGGAAAATGAGCTGGTGATCGGTGCGGTGATTTTAATTTTAGACGTAACGGAGCAGAGCCAACGCGAAACATTACGGCGCGAATTCAGCGCAAACGTCTCGCACGAACTGAAAACGCCGTTGACCTCTATTTCCGGTTTTGCGGAACTGATGAAGAATGGCGGTATGCCGGAAGCGGACGTTGTTGACTTTTCAAATAGTATTTATGAAGAAGCACAGCGTATGATTACCTTAGTCAGTGATATTATCCGACTGGCGCAGCTGGACGAAAAGAGTACGCTTTACGAAAAAGAGCCTGTGGATCTCTACGCACTGGCAAGTGAAACGATAGAGCATTTGGCTTGGGATGCACAGAGCAGGGGTGTTACAATCGAACTGCATGGCGAACGGGCAGAAATGTTAGGTGCCCGTCAGATTATAAGCGAAATGATCCATAATCTCTGTGAAAATGCGCTGAAATATAATCGGAAAGACGGACGTGTTGATGTGACAGTTAGGCAGAGCGAGCTGGATGTGTCACTTGCGGTACACGATACCGGAATTGGAATTGCACCGGCGGATCAGGAGCGGGTATTTGAGCGATTTTATAGAGTGGATAAGAGTCATTCGAAGCAAATCGGCGGAACGGGTCTTGGTTTATCCATTGTCAAACACGGTGCAATGTATCACGATGCGCAACTGAAACTGGAAAGTGTCCCGGATGAGGGGACAACGATCACCGTTATATTTCCAAAATAACAAAAGGCTGAGACGATTTTTTATTTTCGTCTCAGCCTTTTGCATGAAAAAAGTGGATTAACCGGCTGGTTAATCCACTTGAAAATCAATCCGTGACGTAAGGCAGCAGTGCGATCTGACGTGCGCGTTTGATTGCTTCGGTCAGTTGACGCTGGTGCATTGCGCAAGTACCTGTGGTACGACGGGGCAGAATCTTGGAGCGTTCAGAAAGGAATCTACGCAGTTTTGCAGAATCCTTATAGTCAATATGTTCTACCTTATCGACGCAGAAGGCACATACCTTACGGCGTTTCCTGCCGCGTGGGCGTTCTCTATCCATAGCCATAACAGCAAACCTCCTTTATTAGAGAGTGAAAGAGCGGCCGTCAAAACGGAAGCTCACCATCGTCGTCGCTCAGTTCGGCGAACTGGTCGGCGGCGGGTGCAGGGGAGTATGAAGTTGCGGGCGCGGGGGCAGCGTGAGGCGTTGCGGCGTGATTCTGATAAGGAGCGGCAGAGCCGCCCTCGAGATCACGTTTGGAATCACCGAAATAGACATTATCGGCGACGACCTCGGCGGCAATACGATTATTACCATCGCGATCGGTGTAGTCACGCAGCTGGAGTCTGCCCTCGACGATTGCCATACGCCCTTTGGTGAAGAAGCGGGAGACGAACTCACCGGTCTGTCGCCAAGCAACGACATTGATAAAGTCGGCCTTTTTCTCGCCGGTTTCTTTATCCTTGAAATCCCGATCGACAGCCATACGGAACGAGGTTACGGCAATGCCGCTTGTTGTATGACGGAGTTCGGGGTCGGCCACTAAGCGGCCTTGAAGGAAAATCTTGTTTAGCATAACAAGTACTCCTTACTCATCTTTACAAATGATCATAGAACGCATGATACCGTCCGTGATCTTCAAAATACGATCCAACTCAGCGGGAAGTTCGGGAGCGGATGTGAGGTCATGAGGACATAATGTCCTTCATTCAGGTCGTTGATGGGATATGCAAGACGACGCTTGCCCCAATCGTCAACTGCGGTGACAGTACCTTGGGATTCGGCGAGGGTTTTAAATTTCTCCATGAGCGCGGAGATATTTTCTTCACCGAGAGCGGGATCCATGATATAAACCACTTCGTAATTTGCGGTAACTTTAGCCATTTCAGCACCTCCTGATGGACGAATGGCCGC
>JAVVSI010000061.1:0-6678 GCA_036654315.1 Evtepia sp.
AGCCTGATTGACAAGGACACGTTTCTTGGCAGACTTAATATTCGGCAAACCAAACACCTCCTCCGAACGATAAATTTTCGACCTAATAGAAGATCACTATGTCAAGAATGAATTTTACCACATCTCTCTCCCAATTGCAACTGTTTTTTCAGAAATAAAAAGAATTTGTATAAAAGGAGGGGTATGGGCGATACTGAGGAAGAACGGATTTCAAGATCTCTTGATGAAAAGGAGTATGGGATGCAAAGAATGACAGATCTGGCATGGGAAGCCAAAGAAATGGGCGAAGCGAGCGGTGAACTACAAGGGGTACGCGCATTAGAAGAAACCTATCTCGGTTTACCACTGACACGCGTAGAAATTTTAGATGCGCGCGGTGCGCGTAGTTTGGGAAAACCTTGTGGCACTTATGTCACCTTAGCCTTGGAATCTTTACAACGCTGGGAACTGAATGAGATTCGTAAGGGCGCTGCCGCTTTGGCGGGTCAGCTGCGCCTACTGCTTCCCAAGGATTCCAAGGCTCCGATTTTAGTGATTGGACTCGGAAATTCCGCCATTACTTCGGATGCCATTGGACCAAAGACCATGGAATCCATACTGGTCACACGCCACTTAGTCCGTGAACTGCCCGAAAGTTTTGGGACATTTCGTGAAGTTGCGGCACTGACGGTCGGAGTCCTCGGTTCTACCGGACTCGAAAGCGGCGAACTGGTACGCGCCGCTGTTGACCATATCCATCCCGCCTGTGTCATCGCCGTTGACGCGCTCGCGGCGCGCGCCTTGGGACGTGTCTGCACTACCATCCAACTTGCCAATACCGGCATTACACCCGGCTCAGGTGTCGGTAATCATCGTATGGCTCTTTCCTCCGAAACGCTGGGTGTCCCGGTACTCGCCCTCGGTGTTCCAACTGTTGTACAAGCTGCAACCCTTTGCGCCGACCTTTTGGAAGAACTCGGCCAAAACGAATTCGATAGCAGCCTTTTTCAGGATGTCGTTGGCGGAGCACTCTTCGTTACCCCAAAAGATATTGACAGCCGTGTCAAATCGCTCTCTCATGTCTTGGGTCTTGGGATCAGTATGGCATTACAAGTCGATTTATCGGCAGAGGATGTCGAAGCACTCCTCCATTAGAAAGCGCGTTTGTGTGAATCGTAGGATCTGATTTCCGTGTTTTGGTTGACATGTTCTCAATTCCGTATATAATTGTGTGAAATGTTTAAAAAGCGGAGGAATCATTGTTATGCTCGCCAATCAAGAAAAAACCATGGAAAAAATTGTTGCGCTCTGTAAGGGCAGGGGCTTCGTTTACGCCGGCAGCGAAATTTACGGCGGACTTTCTAACACATGGGACTACGGTCCTCTTGGTGTAGAACTCAAAAACAACGTAAAACGTGCCTGGTGGCAAAAATTTGTACGCGAATCGCCCTATAACGTCGGACTTGACGCTGCGATTTTAATGAATCCACAGGTATGGGTTGCTTCGGGTCATGTCACCACATTTAACGATCCGCTGATCGACTGTAAAGCTTGTAAAACACGTCATCGCGCGGACAAGCTCGTCGAGGCTTGGAATGAAGAAAATAAAATCACCGATGTCACGGTAGAGGGTATGGACAACGATACCCTGATTGCCTACATCCGTGAACGTGGGATCACTTGCCCCAACTGCGGTAAATCCGATTTCACCGATATTCGCAAATTCAATCTGATGTTCAAGACGTTCCAAGGCGTCAATGAAGATACGGCATCCACTGTTTATCTGCGTCCGGAAACTGCACAAGGGATTTTTGTCAATTTCCAAAATGTCCAGCGCACAACACGAAAGAAAATTCCATTCGGCGTCTGCCAAGTCGGAAAATCATTCCGAAATGAAATTACACCGGGTAACTTTACGTTCCGTACCCGTGAATTTGAACAGATGGAGCTTGAATTCTTCTGCAAGCCCGGCACTGAAATGGATTGGTTCCGCTACTGGCGTAGTTTCTGTCAGGACTGGCTCCTCAATCTCGGACTGCGTGACGAAAATATCCGTCAGCGTGATCATGAAAAAGAAGAGCTGTCCCATTACTCCAACGCGACAACAGACTTCGAATTCCTCTTCCCTTTCGGTTGGGGCGAATTGTGGGGCGTTGCATCACGGACAGACTTTGATCTGAACGCGCACCAAACGGCATCCGGGAAAGATCAAACCTATTTTGATCAGGAATCCAAGGAACATTATATTCCCTATGTCATTGAACCGTCTTTGGGTGCGGATCGTGTCACCTTAGCATTTTTAGTGGACGCATACGACGAGGAAGTCGTGGATGCCGAAAAGAACGATGTACGCACGGTACTGCGTCTGCACCCCGCACTCGCGCCGTTTAAATGTGCCATTCTTCCACTTTCCAAAAAGCTTTCCGATAAAGCCACCGAGATTCGAGACACCCTCTCCAAACACTTTATGGTCGATTACGATGATGCCGGTTCCATCGGAAAACGCTATCGCCGCCAAGATGAAATCGGTACTCCATTCTGTGTCACCGTTGACTTCCAAACCGTCGGCGATGCCGAAAGTGCTGCCGACGAATGTGTCACTGTCCGTGAGAGAGACACAATGGCACAAGTCAGAATTCCCATCTCCGAATTGCGTGATTATATTGAAAGCCGCTTGACTTTTTAATCGGCTTCCTACACGCGTCATATTCACATGAATTTGTAACTGAAATTTGTGAATAGATCATGAAGAAAATCCTCCGGTATAGCTTGTTATGCCGGGGGATTTTTGTTATAATGAGGGTTAATTATAAAAAGTGCCTGTGAAAACGGTCTCCCGATCGCGAACTCACACGGAAAATGCGTATGCGAGGATGGATTCATGAAGTATAAACAATGGAACATTGCGCCACGATTAGAAGAAACTTATCGTGCGCTGCGCGGAGAGGACGTGCCGGATTTGGTTGCCGCCGTTCTTTGCGCCAGAGGTCTCAATACACTGGAGGAAGCGCAGAAATTCCTTTCGTGGCACACAAGCTTGCTCTGTGACCCGCTCCTCATGCGGGATATGGACAAAGCACTCTCACGGATTCGAACCGCGATTGAAGCAAATGAAAAAATCACCGTTTATGGTGATTACGATGTGGACGGCATTACTGCAACTTGTCTGCTGACACATTACCTGAAAAGTCAACACGCTCATGTGAATTTTTATATTCCGGATCGGCTGGATGAGGGCTATGGTCTGAATCCGGAGGCGATTCAGCGTCTGTATCACGAGGGAACCCGCTTAATTATTACCGTCGATTGCGGAATCACAGCCGTGGAAGAGACGCGATTCGCGCAAAAACTCGGCGTTGATGTCATCATTACCGATCACCATGAGTGTAAAGAAGAAATTCCTTCCGCCGCCATTGCCGTCGTCGATCCCCACCGCAAAGATTGTCCCTACCCCTTTCAAGACCTCGCCGGGGTCGGCGTGGCCTTGAAGCTGGTACTCGCACTCAGCGGTGAAGAAAACCGCGATGCCATTCTGGCTGAATACTCCGACCTCGCCGCTGTGGGTACCGTCGCCGATGTCATGACCCTTCTTGGCGAAAATAGAACCTTGGTTCGCATCGGCTTGAATCATCTGAAAAAAACCCGAAGAATTGGTCTGCGCGCCCTCATGGATGAAGCCGGAACCACCGCCCGCGCCATTACCTCCACAACCGTCGGCTTTTGCCTCGCTCCGCGGATCAATGCGGCCGGTCGCATGGGACGTGCCACGATGGCAGCAGACTTGATCCTGACTGATAAACAGGATAAAGCCTTTCGGCTTGCACACGAACTCTGCGATTTAAACCGCGAACGTCAGGCAGTTGAATTGAACATCTTTGAGGACTGTGTCGCACGCTTGGAAAAAACAAACCGACATGATAGCATTGTACTTGCCGATGCATCTTGGCATCAGGGTGTCGTCGGGATCGTCGCCTCTCGTTTGGCAGAACGCTATGCCTGCCCCGTATTCATGATCTGTCTGCAAGACGGAAAAGGCAAGGGTTCCTGTCGCTCTTATGGCGGATTCAATCTGTTTGAAGCACTTGAAAGTTGCTCAGATCTTCTGTTGGGTTACGGTGGTCACGCTTTGGCAGCCGGCTTTACCATCTCAGAGGAACATATTGATGCATTCCGACTTCAAATAGAACGACGTGTTACAGAACATCTCGGTCGTGAAGAAGTAGTCCCCACTTTGGATGTCGATGCTGAAATTCAAAACATTGCCACGCTGACGGTAGAGGAAGTCGACAAACTTTCTCTCCTGGAACCGTACGGCAATGGGAATCCCAAACCTGTGTTCGCACTCATGGGCGCAACAATTACCTGTATGGTGGATGTCGGCGGCGGGCGTCATTTGAAACTCCGCGCCTGTCGAGATGGCAGAACGATTGAAGCGATCTTCTTCTCCACAACAAAGGCACAAGTGGGTCTGACGGTCGGAGATCGTGCCGACCTTGCGTTTTTCCCGCAAATCAACGAATATCGCGGTACGCGCAATGTTCAGCTTCATCTTGTGGATCTCCGCCCATCCTGCACACGCGTGCGACAAACCGAACAAGATCTCTATAATAAATTGCGGCGCGGCGAAACGCTCCCCGAAAAAACTGCAACCACCATGATCCCGGGACAAGATGAATTTGCTGCTGTTTGGCATTATCTCCGTTCCCATGATGGTCACGCCGAGGATACTGCCACTCGTTTCGCCCGCAGTGTTGCGCAAAAAGCAGGTCTGCGTGAGTCAACCATGCGTACCATGATCTGCCTTGATGTCTTGGAAGAATGCGGAATACTGGATGTAGAACGCAAAGAAAATAGAATTCGTGTACAAAGTTTGAAGATTATGAATAAAATGGATCCGGAAAAGACAAAATTGATGCAAAAACTACGTCGTATGGCCAAACAATAACTCATTCCAACATTAGAAAGGAGGCGCACTTTTATGGACTCCGTTCAGGAACGCTACTTTAAACTGGAGGAACAACTCAAATCTACGCTTTCGGAAACAAACCTCGAACGGCTACGTGCTGCCTTCTTCTTCGCCGCCAAGGCACATGAGGGTCAACTCCGAAAAGACGGTTCCCCCTTTGTCACACATCCGCTCGCTGTTGCGAATCTCGTCGCCGAATTGGGCCTGGATGCCGATTCTCTCATCGCAGCACTGCTACATGACTGTGTGGAAGATACTCCGGTAACCGATGAAGAAATTACACAAAAATTTGGAAAAACCGTTGCCGAACTCGTTGACGGTGTCACCAAATTGACCCGCGTTCGTTATACATCAAAAGAAGAAGAGCAGATGGAAAACTTACGCAAAATGTTTATGGCTATGGCAAAAGATATTCGTGTTATGCTGATTAAAATTTGCGACCGTTTGCATAACATCCGCACCATGGCCTACCAGAGCGAACGCAAACAACGCGAAAAATCTTTGGAAACCTTGGAGATTTACGCGCCGATCGCCCATCGTTTGGGGATGCAGCGCATCAAATGGGAGCTTGAAGATCTCTCTTTGAAATATCTGGATCCTATCGCCTATAAAGAAATCGCAGATGTCCTTTCGCAACAATCCAAGACTTATGAAAAATTTATGAGTCTCATTCAGCAACAAATCCAAACCCGCCTGGCGGCCGAACATATTCACGGTACTGTCTATGGGCGCGTCAAACATATTTATTCGATTTATCGAAAAATGTATATGCAAAATAAGAGTCTGGCCGAGCTTTTTGACCTTTACGCTTTCCGCGTGATCGTCGATGATATTCCAACGTGTTATGCCGTACTTGGCTGTATCCATGACCTCTATAAACCTATGGTCGGTCGATTCAAGGACTACATCGGGACACCGAAGCCCAACCTCTACCAATCACTCCATACCACTGTCATCGGAAACGAGGGTGTCCCCTTTGAAGTCCAAATCCGCACTTGGGATATGCACCATATGGCAGAATACGGCGTTGCCGCACATTGGAAATATAAACAAGGCTTATCGACTTCTGTCACCGGTACAGAGGAAACCTTTGCTTGGGTGCGGCGTCTTTTGGAAAACCAACAGGATGCCGACGCAGAAGAATACGTTCGCACTTTAAAAGTCGATCTGTTTTCGGATGAAGTCTTTGTGTTTACCCCACAGGGCGATGTTGTGAATCTGCCTGCCGGTGCGACACCGATTGATTTTGCCTATTCCATTCACTCCGCCGTCGGAAACAGTATGGTCGGCGCAAAAATCAACAGTCGTATCGTGAACTTTGATTATCGTCTGAAATCCGGCGAGATTGTGGAAGTCATCACATCCAAAACCGCAAAAGGTCCCAGCCGTGATTGGATGAAACTCGCGAAAAGCAATGAGGCGCGTACTAAAATCCGCCAGTGGTTCAAACGCGAACGCCGAGAAGAAAATATCTCAACCGGACGTGCCTCCTTTGAAAGTGAATTACGCCATTTGGGTCTGAATATTGCACTGATTACCAATGAAGAGATTCTCCCCAATCTTTTGAAAAAAGTCCGTTTCGGTTCTCTTGACGAGATGTACGCGGCCATCGGTTACGGCGGTGCCAGTGCGCAAAAATGCGCGAATCGTATTCGGGAAGAATTGGTTCACCTGGATCGCATCAATTCCGATCGCACAGCAGCTCTGGCAGCAGCGGCAAATGCGGCTCCGAC
>JAVVSI010000062.1:0-6622 GCA_036654315.1 Evtepia sp.
GACGCTTCCGCCCCCCGCGCGCTGCGCCGCTGTAATCGTGCCACCGCAACTTTTTATAATATCCCGCACAATAGAAAGCCCAAGGCCGGTTCCACCCGCATCACGCGCACGCGCTTTGTCCACACGGTAAAAACGGTCAAAAATGCGAGATAGGTCTTCCGTTGGAATGCCACATCCGGTATCTTCCATGCTAATTTCAACATCATCTTTGCCCTTTCTGAGCGTGATCCATACAGATCCATGTGGTCGATTGTATTTGACTGCGTTCTCTGCCAGATTCGAGATCACTTGCGTGATTTCATTTTCACTTGCCCAGACAATACAGTCCGATTCCAAGTCAGTACACAGTTCCACCTGTGCCTGTCCGGCGAGCGGTGCAAGGAGACGACAGACCCGTTCGATGATCGTATCAAGTGCAACTGCTTCTGATTGTGGGCATTGCTGCGCATCCAGCCGATTTAAGGTCAGGAGTGCTTCACTCAACTGGATTAAGCGATCTGCCGCTTCTCCGATATCACTGATGAATTCCCGTTCCAGCGCAGGCTCCATCTGCTCCTCCTGCAAAATGGAATCTGTCAAAAGACGAATGGATGCAAGAGGGGTTTTTAATTCGTGCGACGCATCCGATACAAAACGCCGCCTTGCCTCCTCTGTTGTTTGCAGACGCAGGGTCAGTTGGTCAAATTCCTCTGCCAACTGCGCCAGTTCATCTCGTCCGGACAACGCGACACGGTGACTGTATTCTCCCTCTCGCACCCGCCGTATGGCAGCCAGCAAGACATCAATACGACGTGTCAAGACATTAGACAGCAACATAGATAAAATCAAAACCAACATACAAACAACAAGGGAGATGATTTGTAAATTGCTTTGAATCTCCTGTAGGAAAACACCTTGGTTCGAATCCGACTCGTACAAATAGACCGCGCCGACAACACGGCCACGATTCATCACAGGCGAGGAGGCCCATGCACGAAAAACACCATCTCGGTACTCACTATGAAATACATCATTTCCACGCAATGCGGAAACCACATCATCCGATAACAGATAATGATTGATCAAAGGCTCCTCGCTCGTATCAAACAAGGTCATCCCCGCTTCATCGGTGACCAAAATGCGCGTGTACGTCAAATCATCCAGCAGTTTGACCGCTTGCGCCACCCCCTCCGGCGTCAGTTTTTCAGAGAGCGGCAATGTATTCGCCAAAACTTGCGTCTGGCTTTGTAATGATGTCTGTTTGACCTGAAACATCATATTTTGTGTCATAACCATCGGGTACGTATTCAACAAAATAAGGACTGCCACAATCACAATCGCATAACCAACCGCAATGGTTGTCTGAATGGAACGTACCCGCGATTTTTCAATCTTTTTTGAAATAGTACCCCACGCCCCATTTTGTCAAAATATGTTTCGGTTCTGCCGGATTGGTTTCCATCTTTTCCCGAATGCGGCGAACGTGTACATCGACGGTTCGATAATCGCCGTTATAGCCGTAATCCCAGACCAAATTCAACAGCTGCTCTCGGCTATATACGCGCCCGGGATTGCGCATGAGAAGCTCCAAAACATCGAATTCTTTTGCCGTCAGTTCCACTGCCCGCTCTCCGTTCCATGCGGCGCGGGCGTTTGGATCCAGCGTGAACGTACCTGCGACGAGTAATTGATGCGTGTCCTCTTTTTCTCCGGCAACGGTACGTCGGAGCAAGGCGCGAATCCGGGCTTTTACCTCAAGAATATTGAACGGCTTCGTCACATAATCATCTGCACCATATTCGAAACCCAAAAGCTTATCCGTATCCTCGCTGCGTGCTGTCAACATGATAATCGGCACAGCAGAGAACGCCCGAATCTGCATACACGCAGTCAATCCGTCGATTTTCGGCATCATTAAATCCAGAATGATCAAATCATAATGCCCATTCTTCGCAAGCTCAACCGCTGCTTCCCCATCATAGCCAACATCCACTTGGTATCCATCATTTTCCAAATTGAATTTAATGCCCTTGACCATGACCTTTTCGTCATCCACCACCAAAATTTTCGGCATCGCGTTTCTCCTCTCCGACTGTGACATACGCTCGCATCTCTTCGAGTCTCTTTTCCCCAATTCCTTTGATTTCCAATAGTTCTTCCACGCTATGAAAACCACCATGTTCTTCTCGATAGCGCAAGATACTTTCCGCTCGTTTTTCTCCAACACCCGGCAGGCGATCCAAATCAGAAAGACCGGCTGTATTCAAATCAATGCGTTCCCCTTCTAAAATGCCCGGTGCTTCCACTGCCTCTATTTTCTCCGGTACCATACCGGCGGGATCCGCTACAGAAACCTCCATACGCGGATATATGGCTCTGCCAATCATCAAAAGAATGCAAATCAGCGTTAAAAGAAGCATTATTTTTTCCGATACAGAGATTTTCGGCAATTCTTTTCTTTCTCCCATTGCGTCCCCTGTCTGTGTTTGCTATAATAGATCGTATCATTCATTTTTATCATTCTACCACAATGGTCAGCGTTCCGCAATCCGCCGCCTTTGTGACATTAAATTTTTTTGGAGCTTTCTATGATCATTCGACAAAGAATTTCCCTCTTCCTTGCATTTTTATTGGTTTTCTCCGTCTTGCTTCCCCATGCCTATGCTGTCGAGCCGATGGAGGTTGCCGCTACTGCTGCACTGCTTGTTGACGCTGATCACAATGAAGTGTTATTCGAACAAAATGCACACAAAAAATGCTTCCCCGCCAGTACCACAAAAGTCATGACTGCCCTCCTTGTCATGGAGGCAATCGAAAAAGGTCAATTTACACCCGATACCATTGTCACGGTCAAACAATCTGCACTTGAGGATATCACAGCAGATTCCTCCACACAAAACATCAAGCATGGAGAACAACTCACCGTACGTGAACTTCTTTACTGTCTGCTCTGTGCATCCGCCAATGAATCCGCCAATATTCTGGCAGAAACCGTAAGCCCCACTATCGCCGATTTTGTTGCACTTATGAATACCCGCGCCGCAGAACTCGGTGCAGAAAATACACACTTTATGAACACGCATGGCCTACATCATGAAAATCACTACAGCACAGCCTATGACCTTTATCTGATCACACAACAGGCAATGACACACCCCCTCTTTCGTGAAATTGTCTCAACCGATCAGCACACAGTCCCCGCCACAAACCTCTCGGGCGAGCGTCTCATATTTAGCACCAACGCCCTACTTTCAGGACGTAAATTTCCGGGCTATACGTATCCGGCCGCCATTGGTATCAAGACCGGAAGTACACCGGAAGCGGGTTACTGTCTCATCTCTGCCGCAAAAGAAAAAGAGCGCACCTTCATTGCCGTTGTACTGGGCGCAGAAAATCCAACCGATCCGCAGGGAAATATTCAGCGTATGCAATTTTCCGAAAGTAGTCGTCTGTTAAAATGGGGATTTCAGAATTTTGAACGAAAAACGATTCTTTCACCCGATTCTATGATGCGCGAAATCCCTGTCTCACTTGCCAAAGGTGTCAAATATATCGTCGTCAAACCCGTTGCAAATATTGAGGCCACCCTACTCAAGGATACCGATCTTACCGATTTGGAAACCAAAGTCACGTTTACCTCTGAAACCGTCGAGGCTCCCATCAAAGAAGGACAGGTACTTGGTACGGTGACCGCCTCCTGTGGCGGGACTGACTATGGAACCGTCGACCTCGTTGCGGTCAACGACGTGCCACGTTCTTCATTCCGTTTTTTACTGAGTCGGCTGGGAAACCTCCTCAATAGCGTCCCCGCCCGTATTGTCCTCGTTCTGCTCGCGGGAATCCTTGCCCTTGCACTCTTTAACCGCTTTACCATTTATCGCCGCAAGGTCAAATTCCGTAAGAAAAGAAGCGAAGCCTCGCTGACCGCTTCCCCCAATCAAAAAAACAACAAAAACAACAAAAACAGCAAAAATAACAAAAATAAAAAATCAAAACCACACGCCAAACCCCCTCATCGCCGCTGAGCGCAACCTATAAAGGAGAGAATGATCATGGATAAAAACATTCAAACTTTGCAATCTTGGATTGACCAAAGTTCAAACATCGTATTTTTCGGTGGCGCGGGTGTTTCCACCGAAAGTGGCATTCCGGATTTCCGCAGTGTCGATGGTCTGTATCATCAAAAATTTCAGTATCCACCCGAAATGATGCTCAGTCACAGCTTTTTAATTTCCGAGCCGGAAGAGTTTTATCGTTTCTATCACGAAAAAATGCTTGCACTCTGGGCAAAACCAAATGCCGCACATTTCAAACTGGCCGAACTGGAACAAGCCGGAAAACTCTCCGCCGTGATTACCCAAAATATAGACGGCCTACACTACGCAGCCGGTAGTCAGGAAGTTTTGGAACTGCATGGCTCTGTTCATCGCAACTTCTGCCTCCGTTGCAGCAAGAAATTCTCTGCACAATATGTCGCGGATTCCAAAGGGATTCCTGTCTGTGACGTATGCGGCGGAATGGTCAGACCGGATGTGGTGCTTTACGAAGAAAGTCTCAATGAAAAAGTCATGAATCGTGCGATTGAACAGATTGAAAAAGCCGACCTCATGATCATCGGTGGTACTTCCCTCGTTGTCTACCCTGCCGCCGGCTTGATCAATTACTTCCACGGCTCTCATCTTGTACTCCTTAACAAAACGGTATCCGCAATGGGATCACGCTCGGATCTCGTGATTACGAGTCCAATTGGCGAAGTGTTCAGTCAGATTACAGTTTCTGCTTGAGGATTTCGCGCGCTGAGAGAATGCTCCCCTTGGATCTTGCCGCTTTTCCCAAAAACCGGACAAAAAACTTTAATTTTAAGTAAACGAGGTGCTTCATGGAGTTTCGTACAGAACATGACACGATGGGTAAGATTTCCGTACCCGCCCACCGCCTTTGGGGTGCGCAAACGCAGAGAAGTTTGCAGAATTTTCCCATTGGGGAAGAAAAAATGCCCCTGTCTTTAATCAAAGCGTTCGCGATTCTAAAACGCGCTTGCGCACTCGCGAATCTATCCCTTGAAAAATTGGATGAGGCGCGTTGCCGTCTCATTCTCGCCGCCTGTGACGATATTACGGTCGGTGTGTTATCCGATCACTTCCCCCTTTCTGTTTGGCAGACAGGCAGCGGTACACAAACAAACATGAATCTCAACGAGGTCATTGCCAACCGCGCCGCCCAACTTTCGGACAATGAGATTTCATTTCATCCAAATGACCACGTCAATCTCTCCCAAAGCTCAAACGATACCTTTCCCACTGCCATTCATATTGCCGCCGTCACCGAACTGACGCGCTTGCTCCTCCCTGCCCTTGAGGAAATGATCTCTGTTCTCAAACGTCTGGAAGAAGAAAACAATTCCGTCCTCAAAACAGGGCGTACCCATTTACAAGATGCAGTTCCGATCACGTTCGGGCAGGAAATTTCCGGCTGGCGTGGTATGATTGAACACGCCCGCGACATGATTCGGCAGTCACTCATTCCACTCTATGAACTGCCAATCGGTGGCACAGCCGTCGGTACGGGGCTAAATTCTCCCCCGGGCTTTGCCGATGCCGCAACCGCTGAAATTTCTGCATTTACCGGCCTGCCTTTTTGCTCCGCACCGAACAAATTCCATTCACTCACGGCGAAAGATGCGCTGGTTTTCTCTCACGGCGCACTCAAGGCACTTGCCGCAAATTTGATGAAAATTGCAAACGACGTGCGTTGGCTTGCCAGTGGTCCGCGTTGCGGTTTGGGTGAGATCTTCATTCCCGAAAATGAACCCGGTTCTTCTATTATGCCCGGCAAAGTTAATCCCACCCAATGCGAAGCCGTGACTATGGTTGCAGTGCAAGTGATGTCAAACGATGTCGCCGTCTCCATGGCGGCATCGCAAGGCAATTTCCAGCTCAATGTGTTTATGCCGGTCTGCGCCTATAACTATCTGCAATCCGTTCGCCTCCTCTCCGATGTGGTCACATCCTTTACAAACCGCTGCCTATCCGGTATTCGCCCCAATCGTCAAAAAATGGCGGAAAATTTACAGCGTTCGCTTATGACTGTCACAGGACTAACGCCCATCGTAGGATATGAAAATGGTGCTAAAATTGCGAAAAAAGCGTTTTTTGACAACATCTCTCTCAAAGATGCCGCCGTCAGTCTTGGATTATTTACACCGGAGGCCTTTGATATTGCGTTCAGACCCGAGGATATGGTCTAATCCTTTTGCAACGCAGTGAAAGAACTTTGAAAAGGAGTCCCTGTTTTATGGATGTCAGCCAAGAATCCCTCGCACTCCATTACCGCCTCGCCGGAAAACTCGAAGTGATTTCCCGTTATCCGATCAAAACCGCACAGGATCTCTCCCTTGCCTACACACCCGGTGTAGCGACCCCCTGTCTTGCAATCCAAAAAGACCCCGCGCAGTCGTTCGCACTGACGCGACGCAATAATCTGGTTGCTGTCATTACGGATGGTTCTGCTGTCCTTGGACTTGGTAATATAGGACCTGTTGCAGGTATGCCGGTTATGGAGGGCAAATGCGTTCTCTTCAAAGAGTTCGCGGGTGTCGATGCCTTCCCGATCTGTGTCGATACGCAGGATACCGACAAACTCG
>JAVVSI010000063.1:0-6612 GCA_036654315.1 Evtepia sp.
TGGTTATGATGTTGTCAATGGGGTGTGTCGGCGTTTTTGCAGAGGAATACGTGGACTCATATATTGCAGAAGATGGTACAAACGTCACAATATATGATCCAGCAATTTCAGTTGGATTCCCCCAGGTAGAGCCGTATATTGATGTTGAAGACTCCATTTATGTTAGAGCAGCCGGTTCAGAATTTGGCACATCTACTCCGGTATATGTTGCGGATGTAAGCGGAAGGATGTTTTTTAATCTTCTCTATTTTCAAAACTCTGGAGGACCGACATACAATGTAAGTTTGGTGCGGCAAAATGGAGTATCCCCTTCTACAACAGATACTGTTTTGGCTGTTTTAGAAAATAAACCTACAGGTTCATCTTTTTATTTGACAGGCGTAACGGCAGGACAAAAATATTATTTCCGTGTCAGTACTTGGGGCGTACCCGGTAATGCTACTTATTGGGCACATAATTAGTAATCAGATACGCCCTAGACAAATACTATATACAGATCGTTTCAACTGCGGCAATCACAATCGCGTGATTGCCGCAGTTCTTCCTTGGCGTCAGATGATAGATCGGATCATCGGTTCCCTCTACGAAAAAGCCTGAAAAAAAGTATTTCACATCAGATCGAATTGTGATATACTTATTTTACACGCTTTTGCCTATACTCTTGAAGAAAAGAGGTTTTTTATTATGAATCAATCTACTTGTCTGGTCTTGCAGGGCGGCGCATTGCGCGGTGTCTATACCAGTGGTGTCCTAGATGCCTTACAAAATAAACAGCTCGCGTTCGATTGCGTGATTGGAACTTCCGCCGGTTCTATGAACGGTGCGAACTTTGTATCACGCCAGCCCGGACGCTGTTTTTGGATCGACTATACCTTTGCGGACGATGATCACTTTATGGGGGTCAAGCCACTGGTGAAAGAAGGTCAGGTGTTCAGCTTTAGCTATATGTTCGGTGCAGTCAATGACCAATTTCCATTTGATTTTGAGACCTTTGCTGCATCAAACGCTCGATTCATTGCGGTTGCAACCGATTGTGATACGGGTCTGCCTGCTTATTTGGAAAAAGGGGTAAGCAGTGATATGGTGCTTGCGATTCAAGCCTCCAGCAGTATGCCCATGCTCTCTACACCGATTGAATTGGATGGCGTGCGCTACTTGGATGGCGGCCCCTCTATGTCCGTCGCTGTGGATTATGCAAGGCAAGAGGGCTATGACAAAATCTTAGTCGTGCTGACACGGGAAAAAGGCTATCGAAAGAAATTGCTGACACCCGCAGTGATCCGTGCAACCGAATTGAGATTCCGAAAAAATCCGGCCTTTTTGGAGATGCTTCTCGCCGCGCCGGATCGTTACAATGAACTGATGGATCATATCGAACAACTGGAAGCACAGCACAAAATTTTTGTCATTGCACCCTCAGAACCGGTTACCGTTTCCCGTGTGGAACGGGATAAAGACAAACTCCGCGACCTCTATTTACTGGGGAAACGCGATGCACAGAGAAATTTCCAGGACTTGCAAGACTATCTTTCCAAAGGAGCCGTGATATGAGGAGAATTGTAACCGTACAAGATATTTCCTGTTTGGGAAAATGCTCGCTCACTGTTGCACTTCCGATTTTATCCGCTATGGGTGTCGAAACCGCCGTCCTTCCGACGGCGGTTCTATCGGCACACACGGCCTTTCCTGAATTCACATTTCACGATTTAACTGCGGAAATTCCCAAAATCGCCGCACATTGGAAACGCCAAAACTTGATCTTTGACGCGATTTATACCGGATACCTTGGCTCATTTGATCAACTGAAACTCATGTCTCAATTTGTTGACGATTTTAAGACAGAGGAGACATTGATCTTTGTGGATCCGGTGATGGGAGATCACGGAAAACTATATCCCGGATTCACCGAAAAATTTGTGGACGAGATGGGACGTTTTTGTGGTAAGGCGGATGTCATCGTGCCGAATCTAACCGAAGCGACCTATCTCTTGCACTTGCCCTACCCGGACGAGCAATATGATGAAGCCTATATTCGCAATATTCTGCGCGCGTTGAGTCAACTCGGCGTTCCAAAAGTAATCTTAACCGGTGTGAGTTTTCGCAAAGGACAAGTAGGCGCAATGGCATATGATGCAGACAGAGACGACTTCTTTCTCTATCAAAATACACGGCTCCCGGACACCTTCCACGGAACCGGTGATATTTTTGCTTCCGTCTGTGTGGGGGGGCTGATGAATCAACTGACTTTGGGTGAATCTCTCACCTTGGCAGTCGATTATACACTGGAGTGTATTCAAAAAACAGTGAGTGATCCCGATCGCCGTAATTATGGTGTCAATTTTGAACGCGCGATTCCGATGCTCTTACAAGGTCTCCCGCAGTAATTGATTGATGACAAGCGCGATGCCGTCCTCTTCATTACTGCGTGTCACATAGTGCGCAATTGCTTTGACTTCCTCTGTGGCGTTTGACATGGCAATGGAATGCGCGGCACTTTGTAGGAAGGTGAGGTCGTTTCCACCATCACCGAATGCCATCGTTTCCGTTTGTGAAATGCCAAGATGCGCGGCAAGTTGTAAAAATGCCTTCCCTTTGTCGATCCCGTCTGCCGTAATTTCCAAAACACCCTCCCAGGATGACAAAAAAGTCAAGCGCGGCAGACGATAGAGTGCTTGGGTAAGGGATTTCGATGCCCCGCGAATCAAAAGCTCCTCCACCGACCTGCCCTCCGCACGGACAAACGCCTCCAGTGTTTCCGGAACAATGCGACGTGTTGCTGTGACGTAGGGAAGGAGGGGAGAGCCTTGATTCCGCGCACACAGGAGACGGAATGTCTCTTTTTCTGCATAACCGAAGCCATCTAAAAATACCTGTACATCACCCCCCGGCACTTTTTCTAAAATAGTCAAAGTCTCAGCGAGCGGAATATGCCGCGCAAAGATCGTTTTCGCGCCATCTAATACCGTTGCGCCGTTTGAGGAAATGACATAGCGAAGTCCGGGCAAGTCTCGCACGACTTCCGGTATTCCACCAAATGGTCGACCGGTCACCGGTACAATTATGATACCTCGCGCCATTGCGTCTAAAAGTGCCAATCGTGTTTTGGGTGTGATTTCTTTTTTCTCGTCCAGTAAGGTGCCATCTAAATCTAAGCCGATCAAGCGTACCAAGAAAATCTCCCCTTTCAAATTTATTTTACGATCAGGTGGTTTATATGAAAATTTATTCTTCTGTCACTGCGCTTATAGGACATACGCCTCTTTTGGAACTGGTGAACTATGAAAAAAACCATGCGCTCAAGGTTCGACTCCTTGCCAAATTAGAACAATTCAATCCCGCAGGCTCTGCAAAAGATCGTGTTGCGCTCGCTATGATTGCGGATGCCGAAGAAAAGGGACAATTAAAACCCGATTCTGTGATTATCGAGCCGACTTCCGGCAATACCGGTATCGGGCTTGCGTCCATTGCATCTGCCAAAGGCTACCGTGTCATTTTAACGATGCCGGAGACAATGAGCGAAGAGCGTAGGAATTTACTCAAGGCATACGGCGCAGAGCTGGTGTTAACAAAAAACGGGATGCAGGGTGCGGTGGACAAAGCAAACGAGCTTGCGGCGTCTATCCCGAATAGTTTTATCCCCGGTCAATTCGTCAATCCCGCCAATGCCGCAGCACATTTCGCCTCTACGGGTCCCGAGATTTGGGACGATACCGATGGAACGGTGGACATTTTCGTTGCAGGAATTGGAACGGGTGGAACCATTACCGGTGTTGGTGAATACCTGAAAAGTAAAAATCCAAACATAAAAATCGTTGGCGTGGAACCATACGGCTCACCGCTTCTGTCCAAAGGTGTATCGGGTACACATAATTTGCAGGGAATTGGTGCGAATTTCATCCCCGAAGTTCTGAATCGTGAAATCTACGATGAGATGATTGCGGTCAAAGAAGAGGATGCTTATGTCTCCGGTCGCGCGATGGCAAAAGAGGGATTTTTGGTTGGGATCTCCTCCGGTGCGGCACTCTATGCCGCCACGCAAATTGCACAGCGTCCGGAAAACGAACAGAAAACCATCGTTGTCTTATTTCCGGATACGGGTGAGCGATATCTTTCCACGCAACTCTTTACAGAGTAATATGGAAGAGGGAGGCGAGCGGTAGCTCGTCTCCCTCTTGTTTTACCGTGCAGCGGTCAATTTTTTGAGTCCTTTACCAAGACCATCTACGGTCAAATGATACATCGTAATCAGTTCGGCAATTGTCTCAATCGTCTCCGCACCATAGTCATACGCCCACTGTTCGGCAGGAATGGGATTAAACCAGACGAGCTTTTGAAAGCGGCTTCGGAATTTTTGAAGCCACAAAAGACCGGAATCCACATTGTAACGGTTATAATATCCACCACCGCCCGGATAGAACAATTCAGACGGTGCCATGGAGGCATCCCCGACAAAGATCACTTTATAATCTCTGTCCAGATTGTTGAGTACCCACTGTGTCTTGACGCTGCTGTTATAACTGCAAGTCGGAGTTTGGAAAAGTTCGTCGTAGACACAGTTGTGGAAATAGTAAATTTTCAGATCTTTGAAATTGTTTGCTTTGCTGACCGCCTGAAAGAGGTGGCTGCACAGACGCGTATAGGGGAGCATCGAACCGCCCGAATCGAACAAGAGCAGTACCTTAACCCCATTGATCTTTGGACGCTCAAACTCCAGTTTGAGATAACCCGCATTGTCACAAGTACTATCAATGGTCTTGTCAAGATTCAGCTGATCTTTGGGTCCGTCCTGCCTTGCGGCAAATTGGCGCAAACGACGGAAGGCAAGCTGGAACTGTCGTAAATCCAATGTGTTATCTTCTCTGAAATCACGATATTCCCGATCCCCTGCGACTTGTAACGCACGTCTGCCGCCCCCAACACCGCCGACACGAATACCGGTTTTGGAATACCCGCGATTGCCCATGGTGGATGTACCGCCGGTACCAACCCAATACTGACCGCCGTCATGACGACCATTTTGTTCCTGTAGGCGTTCTTCCAACAGTTCACGGAGTTTTTCGAGATCGAAGTCGGTACGGCTATCCACTTCGTCTTTGTCGAAGTCTTTCATCTGTTTCGGTTCTTTCAGCCATTCCATAAATTCAGAGGGAATCTCATCAAATGTTTGAATATTATGAAAATACTCGGAGAAAACGAGATCGTATTTGTCGAAATCTGCTTCCGTTTTGACTAAAACCGCCCGACCCAGATAATAAAATTCGAGCAAACTATTTCGAGCCAACCCCTTGTCTAAGCCCTCCATCAGCGTCATCCACTCATTGAGTGTCACGTTTAATTTGTGCGCACGCAGGAGGTGGAAAAAATCAATAAACACAATTTGCCCCTTACCAGCGGATTCCGCTTTTGCTTCTGCTTTTGTTGTTTTCCAGTGCTGCTAAATCTTCTGTCTTTTTCAAAAGTACGCCTGCAAACGGCAGATCCTGTGCGATACGATCCGTCGGAATGCCGCCGATTTTCAGTGCTTGCAGCCAATCCAACAACTCAGAGGTGCTGGGCTTTTTCTGTAGGCTTTGCATCGAACGAATGGAATAAAAAGCCTTTGTCACCTGTTCTAAGAGCTTTTCATCCAGCTTTCCAAAATGTGCGGCAATGATGTCCTGCATCATTTCTTTATCCGGGAATGCAATATAGTGGAAAATACAACGCCGCAAAAATGCATCCGGCAGTTCTTTTTCTGCATTTGAGGTAATAATCACAATGGGACGCTGTTTTGCTTTGATGAGTTCCTGCGTCTCAGGAATATAAAATTCCATCTTATCCAGTTCCCAGAGTAGGTCGTTCGGGAATTCCAAGTCCGCTTTGTCGATTTCGTCGATTAAGAGGATGACCGGTTCTTCGCTACAAAAAGCTTCTCCCAATTTCCCCATCTTGATATATTTCTTGATATCGTCTACGCCCTCAGTTCCAAACTGACTGTCGTAGAGTCGTTGGACGGTGTCGTAGACATAAAGACCGTCCTGTGCCTTTGTAGAGGATTTGATATTCCAAATCAGCAATTTTTGCCCGAATGCCTCGCTGATGGCTTCTGCAAGCATGGTTTTTCCGGTTCCAGGCTCTCCCTTAATCAGAAGAGGTTTTTCGAGTGCAATGGCAATGTTGACGCTCCGGAGCAATTCCTCCGAGACGACGTAGCTGTTACTTCCTTTAAATTCGTTCATGATTAGATGATTCCTTTCGCGTTACGAGACAGACTTACTTATTTCTAATGTAGTTATTCTAGCATATTTTCGCCTCTTCCGTCAACTGTTATGCCAAAGAGGGGACGGCGTAGCAAAATGTGCGG
The DNA here is from genome assembly GCA_036654315.1 of Evtepia sp. Lineage (GTDB taxonomy): Bacteria > Bacillota > Clostridia > Oscillospirales > Oscillospiraceae > Evtepia. The sequence continues at coordinate 6,344 of JAVVSI010000063.1, forward strand.
TTGCGAAATTGGGACAAATGTGTTACTTTATATAGATATCATAAGGTAAAGTGAGGGATTAACCTATGCCAATTAAAGTGCCAGATTCTCTCCCGGCACGCGCAATTTTGGAGAGTGAAAATATTTTTGTCATGACGGAATACCGCGCCCTGCATCAAGATATCCGTCCGCTCAATTTGCTCATCCTGAATTTAATGCCAACTAAAATCGTAACGGAAACGCAATTGCTCAGAAAACTTTCGAATACACCGCTTCAAATTCAAGTACAA
>JAVVSI010000064.1:0-6591 GCA_036654315.1 Evtepia sp.
ACTGAGGGCAGCTTCCGTTGTTTCCAACGATTGTCCGGATGTGACAATGGTCTGCACTGCATCACCAAAAGCAACGATTGCCAAGCTGTCTTGGGAACGAAGTGTGCGGCGTGCATTTAATATCTCCTGTTTTGCGGCGAGGAAATGTTGATTGGGGATCGACCCCGAAATATCCAGCATATAAATATAAAATATCGGTTCATCCGAAGGCGCGAAACTCTCGACCGTAATATTGACACCGGCCAGTGTTGCCTTAATATTTTCCGTGCTTAAGGTTGATAGGTCCGTGCCATCTCTATGCAAATAAAGGCTCATCATTGGGAAGTCCGACTTTACCTGTTCCAGCGACACGGCCCCTACAGAAATTGTAAAAACGGTTACAAAAACTACGAGGACAATACAAAATTTCCGCATAAAATCACCTTTTTCAAAATTTGTGGCATTTTTCATTCTCTCAATTATACCACAATTGTCTGTATTCATCAACGCAAACCTATTTTTTAGGTCAAAAAATGTGGAATTTTCCTTTTTTTTCGATTATTGTCGCAAAAGAGCGATTGACAGCAGTTTTCAAGAATGATATTATAGGCATGACGTATCATGTGTCGATGTCTACATCTAAGGGAGAATCGTTTTGAAATATGAAAAGAAGAAAATTCGACTTGGTGACATCTTACTGGAACAAGGCGTAATCAACAAAGATCAGTTGGATTCTGCACTCATTGCACAACAAAAGAACAAAAAACGTCTGGGTGATTATCTCGTGGAAGCCGGCGTGACCACCGATGACGAAATCGCCCGCGCCCTACATCTGCAACTCGGTATTCCCATGATGGATCTACGCGGTGTGAAAATTTCACAGGAAGTGATTTCACTCGTGAATGGGTCGGTTTTGCGCAAACACAGTGTGCTTCCTGTTGCCTTTGATCCAAACAATTCCAGCATCTTACTCCTTGCCATGGCAGATCCGCTGGATATGGTGGCACAAGATGACATCTCAATTATTACAAATTGTACCATTGAGCCGTATGTCTCTACCCGCGTTGCCATCCACGCCGTTCTGGATCGCTTCTTCGGCACGGATGAAGCAATGTCCGCCGCAGAGCAATACACCAGAGAACGAGAACAACAAACCGCTCCGCAGAGCGATGCATCGATTGCCTCAGAACTCGAAATCGCCAATGCACCCATTGTCCAGCTTGTCAGATCTATCATAGAACAAGCGGTGCGATTGCGTGCCAGTGATATTCATTTGGACGCTTTGGAGCGGCAAATCCGGGTTCGATATCGAATTGACGGTGTGCTGAGCGAAAAAATGATGTATGATATTTCCTTGCTTTCCGCGATTTCAACCCGTATTAAAATCTTGGGTGGCATGGATATTTCAGAAAAACGAAAGCCACAGGACGGCCGTATGACCATGGTTGTGGATCGTGCCGAATATGATATCCGCGTCTCGATTCTCCCCTCCTCCTACGGTGAAAAAATTGTCATGCGTTTGGCCGCCGCGAATTCACTGACCAGAAACAAGGCAGAGCTTGGTTTGAATGACTGGGAAATGAGACGCTTCAATCACATCTTGGCCAACCCAAATGGCATCATTTTAATTACAGGCCCCACCGGAAGTGGTAAGTCCACTACCTTATATACAGCTCTGTCAGAGCTAAACAGTGAATCTGTTAATATTATCACAGTAGAAGATCCCGTGGAAGCAAATATTTCGGGTATCAATCAAGTACAGGTTAACCCAAAAGCAGACCTCACCTTTGCCAATGCGCTACGCTCCATTTTAAGACAGGATCCCGATATCATCATGATCGGAGAAATTCGCGATGTGGAAACAGCCGCCATTGCAGTGCAGGCCTCTATTACCGGTCACTTGGTGGTCAGCACCATCCACACAAACAGTGCCGCCGCAACTTTAACGAGATTGATTGATATGGGCGTGGAAAGTTTCCTGCTTGCGGATTCTGTTGTGGGCGTCATTGCACAGAGATTGGTGCGCCGTTTGTGTACCGCCTGCCGCATCCCACGCCCCGCAACCGATATCGAAAAAGGAATTTTGAATGTCCCCGTTGAGGCTGATATCACGATTTATGACCCCTGCGGCTGTGAGCTGTGCAGTGAAACCGGATATTATGGTCGTATCGGCGTATACGAGATTATGGAAATTACGCCGAATCTCCGAAAAATCATTTCCGAAAAGGGTACGACCGAACAAATTCGCACCACTGCTTTGTCTGACGGTATGCAAACCCTACGTATGCGCGGCAGTGAGTATGTCCTGAAAGGAATCACCTCCCTGCCTGAAATGCTAAGAATATCATTTGAACAATAAAGGGTGGATTGGATTGAATTTTTCGGAATTGATTACACTGGCGATTGACTTGGGTGCATCTGATCTTCATTTAAGCAGTGGTCGTCCCGCCTCCTGCCGTGTCGATGGCAAAATGATGCTTTTAAATGATATACCACTGCTCCCTGCCGATATCAAAGAAATTTCGGATGCCATCATGACCGAACACCAGCGTGCGATTCTATCCGCCGACGGTCAGGTCGATTTCGCCTACTCTATCGCCCAAAAGGGCAGATTCCGTATCAACGTATTCTATCAACGCGGAACTGCCGCCTTGGTTGCACGTATTTTAAATTTAACCATTCCATCGGCGCAACAACTCGGCATTCCGCTGAGTGTTGTCGATATCATACATAAGCGACGCGGTCTGGTTCTCGTCACCGGCGCGACCGGAAGCGGGAAATCCACCACACTCGCCTGTCTCGTCGATATGATTAACAAGACCTATCCATACCATGTCATTACACTGGAAGAGCCGATTGAGTACTTACACCATCATAACAAATCCATTGTCAATCAACGGGAACTCGGCGATGACTTCAAGAGTTTTTCTTCTGCCCTACGTGCCGCCCTCCGACAAGACCCCGACGTCATTCTCGTCGGAGAGATGCGCGATCTGGATACAATCTCCATTGCGGTCACAGCAGCAGAAACCGGACACTTGGTCTTTTCGACTTTGCATACCGTGGGTGCATCGAATACGATTGACCGTATCATTGACGTTTTCCCGCCCTATCAGCAACAACAAATCCGCACACAGCTGGCAGAGGTTTTGGAATGCGTCGTATCACAACAGCTCCTGCCCAAACAAAGCGGTCACGGCAGAGTTGCGGCCATGGAAGTGATGCTTGCGAATAGTGCCATTCGCAGTCATATTCGCGACGGCAAGACGTTCCAAATCCAGACCGTCTTGCAAACCAATCGAAAAGCCGGAATGCAGACAATGGACGATGCACTCTACGACTTGTATTTAAAAGGGGATATCACGCAAGAATCTGCCATATCCTTTGCTCAAAACGCTCAAAATTTGACCAGACGCATTTCCGGTTTCTAATGTAGAAAAAGGAGGCTTGGTTTGTGAACAACTTCAGGAACACCCGACCATCACGTAGCCACAAAGGATTTACACTCGTCGAACTCATTGTTGTGATTGCTATCATTGGAATTTTGGCCGCAGTGATTACGCCGCAGTACCTCAAATATTTGGAACAGTCCAGACAGGCGACGGATGAAAATACACTCAGTGAAATCGCCAAAGCGGCCGGCATTGCAATTGTAGATGAGGATATTTATGCAGAACTCATTGCCAAAGGTGCCGGTTATCCGATCAGATATATTGATTTCACAGTGCAGATTGACAAAAAGGGAGCCAGTCAATATGATCCTCCTCCCGAGGCAACGGATCTGCAAAAAATGTTTGTGGCAAAGATTGCCGAGATTATTCCTCCCGATAAACCAACCACAACCTCACCGGAGACGCATTCTTTCAAATCCAAAGCTTATCGAGGTCATTATGTTAAAATTTACGCATTGCAAACCGGTCAGACCGTAGTTGGTGCAATTGACAATAAGCCCGCCTATAATCCAAACCCAAAACCTCCGGCATAGGTGAGACTGACGGAAAGGAGCGTGATTGATTGGCGACTTATATCTATCGCGCAATTGATAAACACGGCAAAGAACGCAAAGGCTCCCTTGAATCGGACAGCCGTGACCTTGCCGCCATGCAACTCAAAAAAAGCGGGCTTCTGATCTCTAAACTGGAAGAAGCCGGTGCATTCGGAAAAGATTTGGACATCGCTTTCCTGCAACAAAAACCAAAAGCGCGCGATATGGCGGTGTTCTGTCGGCAGTTCGTCAGTATCATCAATGCAGGTGTCAGTGCCGTTTCGGCACTTGATATGCTCTCACAGCAAACCGAAAACAAGATTTTACGCACAGCGATCCTAGACTGCAAACGATCCATTGAAAAAGGCGAATCTATGGCGAGTGCAATGCGTCCGCATGAAGCAGTCTTTTCCAGTATTTTTATCACAATGGTGGCAGCAGGCGAAGCTTCCGGCAGTCTTGATGTCTCCTTTACGCGGATGGCAGAGCAATTCGAAAAATCCGCAAAATTAAAGGCTACGATCAAAAAAGCCACGATGTACCCGATTGTATTAAGTGTTGTGGCGGTACTTGTGTTAATTGTTTTGCTCGCCTTTGTTGTTCCCACCTTTGAAGATATGTTTGCAGAGATGGGCGCAGACTTACCTGCCTTGACGCAGATGGTCATTGGCGTCAGTCGATTTGTACAAACAAGATGGTACATTCTCTTGGCCGTTGCGGTTCTTCTGATCCTTGGTATGCGCCAATATGTGAACTCTCCTCCGGGAAAAACAATGTTCAGTAAACTTGCTTTGCGTATCCCCATTGTGAAAAATTTAACGGTCAAATCCGCCTCCGCTCGTATGGCGCGTACCATGAGTACGCTTCTTGGTTCGGGTTTACCGCTGATCGACGCACTGGATATTACAGCAGGTATTATGACAAATGTGTATTTCAAAGACGCACTGATCAGCTCAAAAGATGACGTTGCCATGGGAACTGCCCTATCGGAACCCTTAACTCGTTGTGGTCTTTTCCCTCCCATGGTCTGTCATATGCAGAAAATCGGAGAGGAAACCGGTAATGTTGAGGGGATGCTTGGCAATCTCGCAGACTATTACGAAGAAGAGGTCGAGACAGCAACGCAACAACTCACTACCATACTGGAACCTCTCATCATTGTAATCATGGCACTGATTATCGGTACGATTGTTCTTTCCGTCATTCTCGCAATGAGCGGGATGTACGCCGCACTGGATGCCATGTAAAAACTTTGTTGCTAACGATGCGGCTATGGGGGAACGTATCGTGCAAATAAAACGAAAAGAGAGAGAACGTTTATGAACATGATCCAAAAGAGTATGAACAAACAAATCGCAAACCGGAAAGCCGGAAACCATGGATTTACCCTTGTCGAGCTGATTGTGGTCATTGCCATTATCGGAATCCTCGCAGCAGTACTGGCACCACAGTATATCAAGTACCTGGAAAACTCAAGGAAAGCGACCGATGCAAACACCATCAGTGAAATTGCGCACGCAATGGAGGTCGCTGTTGCCAATGAAACAATCAATGACGCAATTGTCACAACGGCTACGCTGACAATCGCAAAGGATACCGGTATTATTACTTGTGACGTGAACGCTTTGACAACCGAAATTACCAATACAATTCCGAAAGCAGAATTCAAATCTAAAAAGTTTAAGGATGTTCAATCGTTTACCCTTGTGGTTGACAAAACGACCGGCAAGGTTACCGTGACAGCACCGGTGGGTGGTTCTGATCCAAAAACTTATGAGCAGTGGCTAACACTAAAATAAAAAAAGAGGTGCGAGACTTATGAATATTTTACAGAAAAGCATGAACAAACAAATCGCAAACCGGAAAGCCGGAAACCATGGATTTACCCTTGTCGAGCTGATTGTGGTCATCGCCATTATAGGAATCCTCGCGGCGGTGCTGGCACCACAATATATTAAGTATTTGGAAAAATCCAGAGTAGCATCGGATGAAAACGTAATGAGTGAGATTGCTCATAATGCAGAAGTTGCGGTAGGCAACGAGGACATTTATTCCGAGCTGGTAAAAGCTGCCATTACATTTAAGGTAGCTATTGATGCCGACGGCAAGATGGCTTATATTCCCGCTGCTACTGCTACTACTACTGCTGCTGCGGATAAGCTTGTAAAGAAAGTCGCTGAGATTATTCCTGAGGATACTGCTACGAACTCTTTCAAATCCAAGCTATATAAGGGTCTTGGCGATACGAAACAGAAAATAACTGTTACAGTTAATCAAGATGGCAAAGCTAGTTTTGTCAAGCCGACACAACTAACAAACAAGCCCTAATTAAACCACCTGAAAGGACATAACACATGGACACACTGACGCTACTCAATTGTGGAATTTTGTTCATACTCGGCTTACTGATTGGCAGCTTTTTGAATGTCTGCATTTTGCGTATTCCGAACGGCGACAGTATTGTCCGTGAGTCCTCTCATTGTTTTTCCTGCGGTGCGCGACTGCGTTGGTTTGAGCTGATTCCCCTGTTCAGCTACCTTTTCCTCGGCGGTCACTGCGCCCACTGCAAGGCGAAAATCTCAATTCAATATCCCCTGGTTGAATTGGGAAACGCGCTTTTGTGGATT
>JAVVSI010000065.1:0-504 GCA_036654315.1 Evtepia sp.
CTTGGGATATTTTGGAAGATTATAGTTTTCTGTATCCGCAAAAGATAAAGCCAAAGGTGCCTTTGAGCAAAAAAGTAAGTGAGGCACGCGTTGGTGTCGTACCGGTGGTTCGCTTGCCGACGCCCATGCCGGAACCTGTGCATCGTCCCAAGGTGGAGATGGCAGACTTGGCGGAGGATGAGCGTGTGATTTTGAAGCTGTTGGAGGGCAGGGTATTGACGGCGGATGATATCATTGAAAAGACGGACTTACCGGCGCGGCAAATTCTCTCTACGCTTACGATGTTGCAGGTGAAGCAGCTCGTGGTGGAAGAGGCAGGGAAGCGGTTTACCGCTTTGTAGGTTAGAAATGAAAGTCTGCGATGCAAAAGAACAAAAGAATATCGAGGTCGTACATAAGGCGTCCTCGTCAACATAGTTTCGGAGGGATACTGTGGCAAAAACAAATCTCGTGATCGTCGAATCTCCTGCCAAGGCAAAAACGATAGAAAAATATCTTGGTGCG
>JAVVSI010000065.1:514-6544 GCA_036654315.1 Evtepia sp.
GGCTTCATCCCCGATTACCAGCCCATCAAAGGAAAAGAGGAGACGATCGCAGACCTGAAAAAAGCAGCAGAAAAAAGCGAACGTGTCTTTCTGGCAACCGACCCCGACCGCGAAGGAGAGGCGATTTCGTGGCATTTACAAGAGCTGTTGGGTCTGCCCCCTGAAAAAACCTGTCGTGTTACGTTTAATGAAATTACAAAACGTGTTGTAACCGAGAGCATAGCCGCGCCGCGCGCCATTGACCAGAATTTGGTCGATGCACAACAGGCAAGACGTATTTTAGATCGTATTGTAGGATATCAACTCTCTCCCTTGCTTTGGAAAAAGATTCGCCGCGGATTGTCTGCCGGGCGGGTTCAGTCGGTTGCGACGAGATTGGTTGCGGAGCGGGAACAGGATATCCGCGCTTTTGTTCCGGAAGAATATTGGACCTTGGAAGTGATGCTGGATCGTGTGATTCCAGCGATTGGAAGCTTCAAAACACAGTTTTACGGCAGAGAGAAAAAGATAGAGCTGAAAAATGAAGCACAGGTTTTGGGCATTATAGAAGAGGTCAAGGCGTCATCGTTTTCGGTGAGTGCGATTAAGCGTCAGGACAAAACGCGTGCGCCCGCACCGCCCTTTATTACCAGTACGCTACAACAGGAGGCGTCCAGGAAATTGAATATGTCTCCGCGTCGTACCATGTCAATCGCACAAAAGCTGTATGAGGGTGTGGACATTGAGGGGGAGGGGACAATCGGACTGATTACCTATATGAGAACCGATTCTCTCCGTATTTCGGAAGAGGCAATGGGGGCTGCGAAGCAGTTTATCACGGGACGATACGGCCAGAATTACTATCCCGATAAACCGCGTCATTTCAAGACGAAGGCGGGGGCACAGGATGCCCATGAAGCCATTCGTCCCTCGAACGTGACATTGACACCGGAGAGTGTGCGGAAAGATTTAACGAGTGAGCAGTTTCGTCTTTATAAATTGATTTGGAGTCGTTTTTTGGCAAGCCAGATGGCATCTGCGATTTATTACAGTGTGAATATTGAGGTCATGAGTGCGGGGTATACGTTCCGCGCGAGTCATGCCGAGGTAAAATTCGCAGGGTTTTTGGCAGTTTACGAAGAGGGGCGCGATGAAGAGACTTCCGCAGTACAATCGCCGCTTCCCAACTTGCAAGAGGGAGAAGCCCTGACTTGTCGTGAAGTGAAGCCGGAGCAAAACTTCACACAGCCGCCGACGCGGTATACAGAAGCAACGCTGATTCGGGCCTTGGAAGAAAAGGGGATTGGCAGACCGTCCACCTATGCGCCGACGATTTCCACAATTATGGACAGGGAGTATGTAGTCAAAGACGGAAAATATCTCCATACGACACCGCTTGGCGAAGTTGTTACAACGTTAATGAAAGACAAATTCAATGATATTGTTGACTTCACATTTACGGCAACAATGGAAGCAAGGCTGGATCAGGTAGAGAACGGACAAGAGAACTGGAAACAGGTACTGGTTGATTTCTACGAAGGATTTTCCGCTGAAATGAAGCAGGCAGAATTGGATCTTGATGGGGAGCGCATTAAGGTACCGGATGAATTGAGTGACGAAATTTGTGAGCTGTGCGGGAAACAGATGGTGGTAAAATCGGGACGTTTCGGGCGATTTCTGGCTTGTCCCGGTTTTCCGGATTGTACCTTTACAAAACCCTTGGTGATTGAGATGCCGGGTAAGTGTCCGAAATGCGGTGGTCGTATTTTAAAGAAAACCTCTCGAAATGGCTATGCATATTATGGCTGTGAGTTCAATGCCGATAAATTGGGAAAAGCCTGTGATTTTATGACATGGGATGTTCCTGTGAAAGAGGCCTGTCCGATTTGCGAGCAGACGATGTTCAAAAAATCGGGACGCGGTTATAAAAAGCCTTTCTGTATCAATGAAGCCTGTGAAGCGTTTGTACCCGAAGATAAGCGGGGTGGTTATAAGAAGAAGGAGCCGAAAAAGACCGAAGAGGGGGCAGAGACGAGCGAGCAGACGGAGAAAGCACCTGCCAAACGGGTCAAAAAGGCGGAAACGGCAAAGGGCAAAAAGGCCAAAACGCCGGCAAAGAAAAAGACGACAAAAAAGGCGAAAAGTGAGACAGATGGGACGGAAGAATCGTCTGTAAAACCGGAAAAAAAGCCACGCAACAAAAAGAAAGAAAAGGGGGACGCAACATGAGTCAACGCGTGATTGTCGTGGGAGCGGGACTTGCGGGCAGTGAAGCGGCGTGGCAATTGGCAAAACGAGGGATTGCCGTAACACTCTGCGAAATGAAGCCGAAAAAACGCTCTCCCGCCCACCACACAGATGAATTTGCCGAATTGGTTTGTTCCAATTCCTTGCGTTCCGACCAGTTAGAAAATGCAGTTGGACTTTTAAAGGAAGAATTGCGGCGTTGCGGTTCTCTGATTATGGCCTGTGCGGATGCGACGCAGGTTGCGGCCGGTGGCGCGTTGGCAGTGGATCGAGAGGCGTTTTCCAAGGCGGTGACAAGTGCCATACGCACGCATCCGAATATAGAGGTAGAGACGCGGGAAGTGACAACAATACCGGAGGACGGGGATGTGGTAATCGCGACAGGCCCTCTCACGTCCGACGCGCTTGCAGATGCAATTGGGGCGCGATTTCAGACACAGGAATACCTGCATTTTTATGATGCGGCAGCACCTCTTGTGGCGTTTGAAAGCATTGATTTGGAAAGTGCGTGGTTTGCCTCCCGTTACGACAAAGGGAGTGCGGATTATATTAACTGTCCGCTGTCTCGTGAGGAGTATGCGTGCTTTTGGAAAGAACTGATCCATGCGGAGGAAGCAGAGGTGCATGGATTCGAGGATAAAAAAGTATTCGATGGTTGTATGCCGATTGAGGTGATGGCGCGGCGCGGTGAAAAGACGCTCTGTTATGGGCCGCTGAAGCCGCGCGGTCTGCGCGATCCGAAAACGGGAAAAGAGCCGTTTGCGGTTGTGCAGTTGCGTCGGGATAATGCAGAGGGGAGCCTCTATAATTTAGTTGGGTTTCAGACGCATTTAAAATTTCCGGAACAGCGGCGGGTTTTTTCCATGATTCCCGCGCTCAAAAACGCGGTGTATCTTCGCTATGGTGTGATGCATCGTAATACGTATTTGAACGCGCCCCAATTATTAGATCGTTATTATCGCGTGCGTACGGAACCGCGTCTTGTTTTTGCAGGACAGATTACAGGTGTGGAGGGATATGTTGAATCCACGGCCTCCGGATTTCTTGCGGGCTTTGCGTTAGCGCGTCGTCTATTGGGGGAGGCACCGCTTGATTTTCCACAGGAAACGGCGATAGGCGCACTTGCCATCTATGTCAGTCAGTCGATTGCATCGAATTTTCAGCCTATGAATATCAATTTTGGTATTATGCCATCTATGGATGAGCCGATCAAGGGAAAGCGAAATAAAAATGCGGCACTGTCTGCGCGTGCGCTTGCATGTTTGGAAAGCCTGTCAATAGAGACGAGAGAGGAGGACAATTCATGAAAATCATAGTGGATGCTATGGGCGGGGACTGCGCGCCAAACGCCCCTGTCCAAGGCGCGTTGGATGCAAGAAAAGAGTATGGTGTTGATATTATATTAGTGGGACGTGCGGAGGTCATTCTCGGTGAAATGGAAAAACTGGGGATTCGAGAATTGCCCGCCGGTGTGGAAATTGCCCATGCGGAAGAGGTGGTGACGATGGAAGATCCTCCCGCCACAGCATTTAAAACGAAGCCGGATTCTTCTCTGACCGTTGGCTTGCATCTACTGCGTGATGGTAGAGGAGACGCATTTGTGTCTGCGGGCAGTACGGGTGCGCTTTTGTCAGCAGCAACACTTGTGATCAAACGAATCAAAGGGATTCGCCGTGCCGCAATGGCACCCGTCCTGCCGACGGGAGAGGGCGGAACGATTTTGATTGATTGTGGCGCGACAGCGGAATGCACGCCGGAATATTTGTTGCAATATGCATTCATGGGATCTTATTATGCAAAGCAGTGTTTGTCAAAGGTCAAACCGCGTGTTGGTTTATTGAATATTGGGGAAGAAGCGGGGAAAGGCACCACACTGCATCGGGAAGCAAATGTGCTTTTGCGACAGGCGGACGAAGCGGGTCAAATTTTCTTTGTTGGAAATGTAGAGCCGCAGGCTGCGATTACAGGGACTGTGGATGTGGTTGTCAGCGATGGATTTTCGGGAAATATTTTTTTAAAGGCCTATGAGGGGACTGCGCTATATTTAAGCCACGCGCTGAAACTGATGTTCAAGAAGAACTTTGGTAGCAAGCTGGCCGCCATGCTGGTGATGGGAGATATTCAGAAATTGAAGCAGCAGATGGATCCAAGCGAGGTGGGTGGAACCGCACTGCTCGGCATCTCAAAACCGGTGATCAAAGCACACGGCGCGTCAAACGCCTACGCATTGCAAAATGCGATACGTCAGGCAAAGCAGTTCGCGGAATCCAATCTGATTGAGGATATTACTCAAAATGTTGACCAAATGCGCATCCCGATCGCGCATGATGGAGGGGAGAAGTAACAAAATTTACGAAATTTGATTTTGCTATTGACAGCGCGGAAAATAATCCCTATTATGTGATAGAGTTTAATAACCGATTCCGAAAAGGAGCAATTGTAGTATGGTTTTGGAAAAATTGAAAAACCTGATCGCAGAGCAATTGGGCGTCGCTGTCAATACGATCACACTGGATACCAACTTCGAGGAAGACCTCGGCGTAGACTCCCTTGATATTGTGGAACTCTCAATGGCGCTCGAAGAGGAGTTCGACATCGATGAGATGTCAGAAGAAGATTTGGCCACGATTATCACAATGGCAGATCTTGTCGATTACCTACAAAAGAAGCTGGATATATAAGCGAATCCGGACGCCGCCACGTCGGTATTCGCCGTGGAAGGAGCAAATATGCAAAGCTTAGAAGGGAAAATCGGATACAAATTCCGTTTGCCCAATCTGTTGGAAAATGCACTCACGCACAGCTCATACGCAAACGAACATCGCGAGCAGGGAATCCCAAGTAATGAACGACTTGAATTCCTAGGCGATTCCATCTTGGGTTTCGTGGTGGCAGAACACCTGTATCGCACCAGACCGGATTTGCCCGAAGGAGATCTGACTCGTATCCGTGCGGCACTGGTCTGTGAAAACAGCCTAGTCGAAGTCGCAAGACGCCTGGAACTGGGAACTTACCTCAAACTCGGCAAAGGGGAACAAGGCGGCGGTGGTCGGGAAAGACCCTCCATTCAGGCTGATGCGGTCGAGGCGATGCTCGCCGCTGTCTATCTCGACGGTGGTATTGGACCGGTCAGACAGTTGATCAATACGTTGATCTTAGAGTTGGAAGATGAGAAAGCCGCTGCAGGCCGTGATTACAAGACAGCACTGCAAGAATTAGTGCAACGTGAAAGCGGGAAATCTCTTTCATATCATCTGACGGGAGAAAGTGGACCCGACCATGCGAAATTGTTTTTTATGAATGTCCTGCTCAATGGGGAACCCATTGGTTCAGGTCAGGGAAAGAGTAAGAAGGAAGCCGAACAGGCGGCCGCAAAGGCGGCTGTCATAAAACTTGAGTAAAAAGAGGCTGCTTTGAATTGAAGTGTACTTCAGCATCAAAGCAGCCTCTTTTTGTTGTATTGCAAATTGGATTACATAGGCGCAGAGGGTTCCCAGCCTTTGCAAACATCGACCCAGCCCATGACATGAGAGGCATATTGCTCCAGTTCCTCACAGGTGAGTTCAATGGCACTGTTGGCACTGCCACAGGCAGGGAAAACAGTTTGGAATCGTTTCATAGAGACATCAAGATAAACCTCGGCGTCCGGATGGATGGCAAAGGGACAGACCCCGCCTGCGTCATGTCCGACCAAGGAGGAGAGTTCCTCTGCGGAGAGCATTTTTGCTTTTGTCTGAAATTGATCTTTAAACTTTCGATTATCTACTTTTGCATCCCCGGCTGCGAGAATGAGAATGGCGTGAT
>JAVVSI010000066.1:0-6510 GCA_036654315.1 Evtepia sp.
AATGCCGGATATGGATGGCATTGAAACCACGCGTGAAATTCGAAAAATTGTGGGGCCGGAGGTCACAATTATTATCATGACGGCCTATGATTGGGCGGCCATTGAGGTAGAAGCAAAGCGGGCAGGGGTCAATCTGTTGATTTCCAAGCCGCTGTTTGAATCATCCCTTTGCTCCGCTTTTGAAAAAATTTACGCCGAAAAAGATCATCCGAGGAAGTCAGTCGTCCCTCCCAACTATAATTTTGCGGGGAAACGAGTGCTTCTCGTCGAAGATCATCTGCTCAATATAGAGGTTGCAAAAAAGTTACTCACGGCAAAGCAGTTGGATGTGGATGTTGCCGAAAATGGCCTGCGCGCCATTGAGACCTTTGCGCAAACAGGTGAGGGATATTATGACGCAATTCTGATGGACATTCGAATGCCTATTATGGATGGCTTGACTGCGGCCAAAGCAATCCGACAGATGCGCAAATCAGATGCTAAAACGATTCCGATTATTGCAATGACTGCAAATGCGTTTGAGGAGGATATTGAAAAAACAAAGGCGGCGGGTATGAACGCACATTTGGCAAAACCGATTGAACCCCTGCTTTTGTATCAGACAATGCAACATTTTTTGTATGAGCAAGATTTGAGCTACTGAAAAGAACCGGATCAAATCGGTTCTGAGATTAAGGCGCGGAGAGGAATTGCAAATATGAAAAGATTTGCGGAACTAAAAATGGATCTCATGAAGCTGAGCCTTCCTATCGGGCTGATTATTGTCACTGCGTATCCGGAATACAATATCATTTTTGCAAATGAGAAGTTTTGTGAAATGCTCGGCTTTGACACGGGAGATCAGACCTTTTACAGCGGTCGGAAGTCAGCCTGGGACTGCGTATATCACGAAGATATCGAACGGCTGAAAAAAATCGCAGCAGCGCGAAAGGGCAAGGAGGACACCTACGAAATCGCATACCGCGTGATTCGAAAAGATGGCAGCATCGCCTGGGTCAACCAGTATTCGCAACATATGCTTGATGATCATGGCGCGGAGCTTGTACTTGCATACTATACGGATATCACGGCGCAAAAACAGATGGAAGAGACAATCCGTGCAGGCGCGAAACAATATGAAACGCTCATCCACTCGATTCCGGGTGGTGTGGGGATGTATCGCTGGGATAACGAATTCACGCCGATCTTTATGAGTGATCGCGTATATGAGCTTTGTAATATGACAAAAGAGGAATACTGCGCGGCAACGCGGCATTCTACATTGGACGTATTCCATCCCGATGATAGGCAGGGCTTGCTTGAGGCCGTACGCGCGGCATATGAAGAAAAACGAAAATTCGAGTATACCCATCGTGTCCTACAAAAAGACGGAAGCTATCGTTGGATGCGTGTGTCCGGACAAATCATCTCGCATCGTGATGAGCGTATTTTATACACTGTGTTCACCGATGTCAATGAACAAATTAAGGCAGAACAGGCACTGAAAGAAAGTCAATTTCGCTATGCAGTTGCAATAAAAAGCTCCGATATCAACATCTGGGAATATGACTATGATGCAGATACTATGACGATTTTCTCAACCTCACCAAAAGTAAATGTACCGGATGTCTCAATTCCTCATTATCTGGATTCGGTTGTGAAAGACGGTCATATCCGTGAGGACTGTGCGGGCGTGTTTTTTGATATGATCGAAACATTGCGGAATGGTGCCAAAGAAATGACCTCTGATCTCTGGATTCGGAATCATCCAAGTGAAGCATTTTGGTGTGAACGTGTGCGCTATACCAATATTTTTGATGACAATGGAAAACCTGTCAAAATATATTGCGTTGGACGGGATGTGACGAAAGAGAAAGAAGCCGAAAAACGCTATCGGGACGAGCTGTCTTATCGGCAAGCCATGCAAAAAGCAACCATGGCCTCTGTCAACGTGAATCTGAGTCAAGACATTGTTTTGGATTATAAGAGCATTTTCCCTGAGGTTACGGCGTATATGAGCGAGTCCAAAACAGCGCAGGCATATTTTGATCGCGTCTATACGGAACTGACGACTACGACCATGCAGATGCAGTGTGCGGCACTCTTTAACTGTGAGTCACTGTTACAGCATTTTGCAAATGGTGAGACGACCGTGTCTATGGAGCTGACAAGAAAATTGCAGGGACGCAACTATTCTACGGTTATGACGGCGCATATGATGAAAAGACCGGAGGACTCTGACATTGTTGCTTTTGTATATTCCACCAATATCACCAATGAGAGAACAATGCAAAATATTATGAATGCCATTATAAAAACAGATTATGACTTGTTGGTGGTCGTGGATGCACGGCGGAATTCTTCGGTTCGTTACAGTGATAAAAATATGAATCATAACTATTCGTATGAGAGTGATCAATTTCAAGAAGAAACGCAGGAATATGTGCGCCAAAATGTGTTTGCGGAAGATGTGGAGCGTGTTGTAGGGGAAATTACCATCGAAAATATTCTTGCCCACTTAAATCAAGAAAAAACTTACAGTATTTTTTATAGAGTGCCAAATCCAAATGGTGGAATATGGCAAAAACAATTGCGCTTTAGCTATATCAGTGAGGATACAGAAAATTTCCTTATGACGCGCACAGATATTACGGCAGCCTTGGAAGAGCAGGAAAAAAGGAATCAGGAGCTGGTTGCGGCCGTCAAAATGGCGGAGCATGCCAATGCTGCAAAATCAGAATTTCTCTCCCGCATCAGCCACGAAATCAGAACGCCTATGAATGCCATCATTGGTATGTCCGAAATTGCCCTGCAAAGTTTGGAGGACAAAGAGGCGGCCGGTGAAAGCATTCGGAAATCGCTCTATGCATCACAATACCTCCTACTGTTGCTCAATGATATTTTAGATATGTCGAAAATTGAAAGTGGGAAAGTACCCCTGAAACATGAAGTGATCCATTGTCAGGACTTTTTAGATGCCATTTCCAGTATTATAGAATCGCAGGCCAAGGCAAAGGGTGTCAATTATGTGGTTACGGAATTTGAAAATCGTAAAAACAGTTATTTGGGAGATGGTCTCCGTCTGCGTCAAATTCTGGTGAATATTCTCTCCAACGCCGTCAAATTCACGCCACCGGGGGGAACAGTTCACTTGGATATATCAAAACTGGATACGGGCGGATCGAAAGATATATACTGTTTCGAAATCTGCGATACGGGAATCGGAATCGGTGAAACTTTTTTGCGGAAGATTTTCGAACCTTTTTCACAGGAGCATAGTGGTACGACATCGGGATATGGCGGCAGTGGTTTGGGACTGGCCATCTCAAAAAATCTTGCCAAACTGATGGGTGGAGACATCTTTGTCACGAGTACTGTGGGGAAAGGAACTACATTTCGGGTAGAGATTCCGCTCGAGACTTCCCCGGAGGAGACAGCAGAATCTCAGATAGATGGTGTGACAGAACAGCGAGGGGTATATGATTTCAGTGGAAAGCGAATTTTATTGATCGAAGATCATCAGCTGAATATTATCATTGCAACGAAACTTTTGGAGTTGAAACACGCCCGCGTGGATGTGGCTGAAAACGGAAAGTTGGGACTGGATATGTTTTCCAAAGCACCGGAACATAGCTATGATGCGGTGTTGATGGATATCCGAATGCCGGTGATGGATGGTCTGGAGTCGGCAAGAAAAATTCGAAATTTAGATAGCGCATGGGCGAAGATCGTGCCGATTATTGCAATGTCCGCCAATGCCTTCGACGAGGATGTCATCAAGTCCCAAAATGCCGGCATGAATGCACATCTCGCCAAACCGATTGACACGGAGCTTTTTTACAAAACCATAGCACAGTTTCTATGAAAGAAAGGTGTAAAAAATGGATGGAATTTTGGAACAACTCAAAGAATATGGTGCAGATATCGACGGAACCATGGGACGCTTTTTAGGGGATATTGACTTGTACAGAACCTGCTTTACGACTTTTTTGGATGATGAAGCGTTTGCTCAGTTGGGTGCCGCACTTGCAGAGGACGATTATGCCAAGGCCTTTGAGTCGGCGCATACGCTAAAAGGAATTATTGGAAATATGGGACTTACGCCTCTCTATGAAGTGATTTGCAAAATCGTAGAGGATTTGAGAAAAAACGACTATTTTGATTTGCAAGCGTATTACGCAGAGGTGATAGATCAATTGGGCATACTGAAAAAATTCAGTGAAGCGTAGAGAAGGAGATGGAAGCTATGGAGCAAAAAATAACAGCGCAAAGAAACTTTTTTCGTCGTGGTCAGACGCGAGAGCTTGCATTTCGGGACACAATGCTCAAACGCATGGAACAGGGTATGCGCAAGCACGAAGCAGCACTTTTGGAAGCCTTGGCCGTCGATCTGGGAAAAAGTGCGTTTGAAGCCTATACGACAGAGCTTGCACCTGTATTTTCGGAATTGGCACGGATGCGGAAAAATTTAAAACGCTGGGCAGCACCGACAAAAAAGAAATCAGCACGCGCTGTGCTACCCGCGAGAAGTTATGTACAAGCGGAGCCATACGGTGTTGTTTTGATTTTATCGCCTTGGAACTATCCCCTTCAGTTGGCACTGATCCCACTCCTTTCGGCACTCGCGGCCGGAAATTGCGTGATATTGAAGCCCTCCGAACAAGCACCGCACGTTTCCCACGCCATTGCAGACCTACTCGCGGAGGAATTCCCCGAAGAATACGTTTGTGTCATGGAGGGGGATGTCAGTATCGCCGCCAGACTTTTAGCGCAGGAATTTGATTATATTTTCTATACCGGATCAGCCACAGTCGGGAAAACAGTCATGACGGCCGCAGCACAGCATCTGACCCCGGTGACCTTGGAGTTGGGTGGAAAATCACCCTGTATTTTGGCGGAAGATGCGGATCTGGATTTGGCGGCGAAACGAATTGTTTGGGGTAAATTACTCAATGCAGGTCAAACTTGTGTCGCGCCGGATCACGTTTGGCTCCGCGTCGAACAGAGATTGCCCTTTGTGGACTATGTCGAAAAGTGGCTGAACTGTTTCCTGGGAGAGACAGCACTCGAAAATCCGGATTTTGCGCGGATGGTGAACGAAAAGCAGTTTAAACGAGTTGTATCCCTCATTGAGCCGGAAAAGGTTGTTTTGGGTGGTGGTACGGATATAGAAACGTTGCGTATTGAGCCAACTGTTTTGTGGCATGTGCGTGAGCGGGATGCCGTGATGCAGGAAGAAATTTTCGGACCTGTACTGCCGATCCTAACTTATCACAACTTAGATGCGCTGATTGCACACCTGCAAACGAAGGAGAAGCCGTTGGCATTGTATCTCTTCACAAAGAGTAAAAAAACCGAACGAAAGGTAATGAATACCCTTTCGTTCGGTGGCGGTTGCGTGAATGATACGATGGTTCATGTGATTGCCGATCTGCCCTTTGGTGGTGTCGGAACAAGTGGGATGGGTGCATATCATGGAAAAAGTGGCTTTGATACATTTTCGCATTATAAGAGCCTTGTTTACAAAGGTAAATTTGAAGTGCCGTTACGCTATCCGCCCTTTGACGTTCGGAAGATTCCTCTCGTCAAAACTTTTATGGGTTAGGACAGATGGAGTACGATGCAAAACACTGTATGCTCTGTCCGCGTAGATGTGGAGGCGACCGCAGTGTAGCGGGTGGCATTTGCAAAATGCCGGAAGATGCGATTCTCGCCCGTGCTGCACTTCACTTTTGGGAAGAACCCTGTATTTCAGGGACACAAGGGGCGGGTACTGTCTTTTTTAGCGGCTGTTCTCTACAGTGCGTTTATTGTCAAAACTATGAAATCAGCCGCGAAAATTTCGGACAGGCAGTTCATTCAAAACGTCTGCAAGAAATTTTCGCGGCATTGATTGCACAGGGTGCGCATAATATTGACTTGGTGAATCCAACGCATTTTTCAGCCGTACTACAAAAAACATTGAAAGCGGCATCCTTGTCAGTCCCCCTTGTCTGGAATTCGGGTGGCTATGAACGCGTGGAAACCTTGCGTGCATTGGATGGATTGGTCGATATTTATTTGCCCGATTTCAAGTACCCGGATGGTGAGGGTGCCGGGCGTTATTCCCACGCGCCGGATTACCCAAACGTGGCAAAGACGGCGATCTGTGAAATGCTACGACAAACCGGTCCCTATGTCATGAAAGACGATCTTCTCACAAGGGGCGTGATCATTCGTCACTTGATTCTGCCGGGACGTGTGCGAGAGGCGAAAGCAGTCATGGATTGGGTCGCGGAGACGTTTCCGGCGCATACGGTGCTATTTTCACTGATGAGCCAATATGTCCCTCTCGGACTTTCTAACCGGTTCCCGGAATTAAATCGCTGTCTCTATCGCGGTGAAATACGAGCGGCAATTGGATATATGGAATCCCTTGGCTTGGATGGTTATACGCAGGACGCAACCGCCGCCGCCACACATTTCGTGCCGGAATTTGATCTCCATGGTGTCATTTGAAAAGAGACTGTGACGATCTGTCCTCCACACGAC
>JAVVSI010000067.1:0-6496 GCA_036654315.1 Evtepia sp.
CTTCATCCACAGGGATCATAATGACCCATTGCCCATTTTTAGTCGCGCCTACACGTTCAAGCAAGTGAAACTCTGAACGAAGGCGATTGATATAGACGCGAATGGTATCCCGATTCCTGCTCATTTTTTCAGCTAACTGCTCATAAGTAATTTTCGGGTTATCGGCTATGAGAGACAGCACCTGTCTCAACGAGATAGGCAAATTTATAGACGGGATATTCTCGCTTGCAGACGGGTTTACGGGCGGATTTACAGACGGTCTTACCCCATTTACAGACTGATTTTCTGTCGGAATTGGATTTTTCCGGTACAGATTGAGCTGTTTCATTTTTTATTTGCTCGGTTCATAATATTACTAAAAACTCCAAATTCCTCCGATGATAGCACCTGTTCAACTAATCAGAAATACGCATCATCATGTTATAATGTGCATCATGGTTGGTTTCAGTAAAGATTCGCTTGAATATATTATGGTATTTTTGAATGGTTTCAGTTGAATGCTCTACGAATAAAGAATCCGCTATACAATGTGATCCGTCGTTTATCCAAGAAATTAGCGCCCGGCAGATTTCTTTCTCCTCCGGTATAGTAAACTTATTAAGCAATGTATCATTAGTATATCCACCTAAAGTTTTGAAATACTCTTCTATGATGCGACGCATAATATTCTGAATGGTAATGCAAGATTGTATGTTGTCAAGATATCGCAATTCTTGCCACAATAATTCATAAGAGTTCTTTATTGGATTTTTTGTCTCATATTCCTGAACTGATGAGATATTGTAGTGTTTACGCAAAATCCAGAAATTTATATCTCGAGACTCTTTTGATTTTCCATTCATAAAGGAAACTTCCTTATGAAAATAAACATTATGTGTCAATAGAATCAGTTGTTTTATATTTCCGGCTTTAGCTTTAATATTTTTCATGCTTTCTTTTATTAGCGAACTTACGACAAATAAAACGGAACTGTCCAAACTGGAAATAGGATCGTCGATAACTAAAATTCTATTGTCTGATATATTCTCTTTATCCTGACTGCCTTTGGCTAATTGCAAGAAATATAGGAATGTCAAAAATGTAATCTCACCCTCGCTTAATGTCGTTTCCGCCAAGGATTTGTCACTGCGTTGTATTTGGTATTGGTTACTGTCATCTTTTGTAGGAACGATTGTGAACCCGGAAAAACCGTACATAGATAAGATATAATTGATTTCATCTATAGTGGGCTGAACACTTGTAACATTTTTGTTGGCGTTTTTTATTTTTGTTTCCAATTCCCTATATTGGTTTCGAAGTGTTTCACATTCTGAGGAAATGTTGCTTATCTTTTTTTCTATACCTAAAAACTTTTTTTGAAACGCTTCAATCATAGGTCTATTTTCTATAACAATAAGCGACCAAATGTCATTTACTAGATTGGCTTTTTCTTCCGCATAATTTACAACAATTTGATTCCACTTTTCGATTTCGGCGTTAGCTTTATCAATAAGTTTGCTCATACTATCAAAAGCATTATCGATTGGAAATAACTTCACAGCTCTACTTGGTTCGGCAAGTTTTTCTTTTACCCTGCCATCGTTTTGTGTAAGCAATTGTTCCAAGGCAAGGCGTGCAGTTTTGAAAGCATTCAGATCTAATTTTGTTTGAACGTTATTTTCTTCATTCTTTTCGATTTTGAGAAGAAGATTCCGAAGTGTACTTGATTCACGTAAAAAAACGGCAACCGCATTTTTTAGGTATTCAATTGTCTGTACGAAATCTGTGTCAAAGAAACGTTCAAGTTTTTCTCGGAATTCGGCATCTATTGTTTTTTTTGGCAGAACGGACAAATATCTGTATCTTCTTGAATATATGAACGACCTTTATTGACCCAGTCATTCATGTTTAGGTGTTGAATTAATTTTGCGATTTCTACATCACTTTTTCCTATAATTTTTTTCATCCATATTGCATCACATAGAGTAGTTATTAAATGCGTAATATTAGGTGGCGACATCAGTTCTAGTGCGTGCTGAGGCCCTTTGGATAATATCTCTTGTGCCGCTTTTTCTAATTCACCGCGAGTTTTCACAACAGTAGAGGCTGTTTGAAATTTCTCCATTATTTTGTCGCGAAAAGTGTCCTTGCTACCAATAAATCCT
The DNA here is from genome assembly GCA_036654315.1 of Evtepia sp. Taxonomy (GTDB): domain Bacteria; phylum Bacillota; class Clostridia; order Oscillospirales; family Oscillospiraceae; genus Evtepia. The sequence continues at coordinate 2,145 of JAVVSI010000067.1, forward strand.
CTAAGAGCCTCCTTAAACACATGCTCATTTTTTTTAAATCCAGCTTGCCAAATTGACTCTTTAAAATTATTAACGCATTCTGTTTCACCGTTGTTAAATTTATCGAGGGTCTCTTTCTTCTGCGTTTTCTGGGTCATTATTGCAGACAAATCTGAATTCATTTTCTCTATCGAGAGAAGCTCTTCTTTTGTCGCATATCCCAAGGTGAAAATTCCGGCAAGTTTCCCTTTTCCAAAATTGTCATCCCTAAATCGTTTGTTGTACACCAACACTCTTAGGGGGGACTCATTTTGCCAGTGGAATTTGCACGAAGAGAAAATAGGATCATCCGGTCTTTGAAGAAAATTTGAAATCGTTGTTTTGCCACTGCCATTTGCTCCATAAATAAAGTTTATAGGCTTTAATTTTTGCAAACATATTCCATCGTTTTGAAAAGTCGCAACATTTTTTATAGATATGCATTCAATCATAATACCCTTTTTTGTTGTTGCGAAGGAAAAGTTTCTAACAAGATAAAAAATGAATGGAAAAACTTTTCCAATTTTTTTATATATGTCTCGTCTGCGATTTCGCAAGTCCACAAAATCAACAACTGCCATCCCGACTCTTGTAGCAGCGTATCATTTTTCTCATCACGAAAGACGTTGTCCTCAAATTTTTCCAGACAAAAAATAATATTATTTTTCGAAGTAGTAGTTACTCTACACCCCTTATGTCGGTACCAAAAGCAACCTCTCATTTGGATTGCAGCGAGATATTTCTTTAGTACAATATCAGGCTTTCCCGGTAAATTTCCACAACAGACTCTGAAACGAAATCCGTTACGATGAAGCAAAGAACGCACGATAAGTTCAGGAGTCGTATCCTTTGATTTGATACGACTCGTGTTCCAACTTCTTTGTGCGGAGGAAAGCCTGTCCATTGGACGAATTATCCTTTGAATACAAATTTTCGATGATATTTCAGATATATTTCACGTGCGTTGTCAAGAGGCAACCTTTTAATGAATGTTCCGTTTTTAATCTGACAGCGTGCTTGATTAGTCGGAGAAAGCCAATTCGATACTATCATGCATTTTCTCTCATCAAAAGAGATAAATCCATGATCGAAAAGCCTGTCATACAACGGAGACAGCATGAAACCGTTCTTTGGATCGAAGGCTTCGTTATCCTCAGATACTGAAAAAGGTTTTATATGACTGGCAATGAGAAGTCGTTCGTCTGAAATCTTTGTGATCGGACAGAACTTACATTCTTCCAGAAGTTTCTTCCGATACTTTGCCTGAGCAGCGGCATCGCGTCCACCGCCCTTGACAATAACTTTTTCGTTCTTTTCTTTTTGTTCTATATCATTCTTTTCTAATCCTTTACCATACATAAAAACAAGCGGAGTCACTCCACGTTGTTGCATGGCATCAAAATCTACAAAAAGCTTCCAATAGAAAACAGGCGTCCCCTGTGAAGATTGTAACCGCATGATGGAGATATAACTGATGAGAGGTAGGGAAAGTTCCCGAAAAAGCTTATATCCATTATCCTTTGAGTTTATGTATCCGCGAGGACCTGCTATCTGAGACTGAATATCAACCGTGAAATCGATAATTTCCGGAAGCCGAGAAATTGCGGCGACTCTTTCGTTCCAAAGTAAAGCCATCTTATCCTTCCCCGCATAATTTTGCGATGGATTCATGTATTCTTTTTGCACCGCGTGAATATATGTGCGCAAATCATTTTTGAGGAAAAAACAGTTTATTGATGGCAGCTTGCATGTGAATGATTTCAATTTAGACTTAGAACCGAAGTAAAACTTGGCTTCTCCATGCCCTGTACCAATCTTATTCATGCCAAGCACATTGCAGTCCGGAACTGTTAATACGCGAGATACCTTCTGAAACTGATATTCCTTGTTACCTATCTTCATGGCAGGTCTCCTCCCTGACAAAAATTGTTGGGATAATTTTCTCCATTGAATTCAAAATGGCGGTAAGAACATCGACGACAATTGCATTTCCAGCTTGCTGATACATTGATGTGTCTGACACAACAATTCTAAATGTATCGCTGAACCCCATAAGTCGTAGGCATTCTCGCGGTGTAAGTTTTCGGATTCTTCCATCTCTTGTGACATAATTATCAACCCCGGCACGATGCATCTTATGCATTGAGGTCAAAAGTGTTCGTGCAATCGACAAATCCACCTCAGGACGTGAATAGAAAGTCTTTGTCCCTGACGCAAGCACATATTGACGTACCTTTTCCGACAGATAATATTTCTCCATTTCTGGCATTCCCAGTTTCTTGGCGGTCTTCTCATCAACAAATACGAAGTCGCCATGCCAATTGAACTGCTGATTTTTCTTTTGGCACAATTGTACGGTTCCGTTGACTTGGGTGTAGCGTTTTGTCAAATTCCCTGCATCCAAAACAAAATCGACTCCTTTTTCCGGTAGATAATATTTTCCTGGGACAATGTCAAGCAAGAAATCTTGCATCGTGCGAGAGAGTTTTATCGGTTTTGGAAATTCAAATCTGTCTTTCAATGGAATATCGTTTCGGAATCCGACAACAAATACACGTTCCCTGTTTTGTGGGATTCCGTAATCTTTTGCATTTAATACTTGAAATTCCCAAGTATATCCGAGATCCGAAAAAAATCTTGACATTGTTTCCCATGTATGTCCGTTATCATTGCTCAGCAGAGCTCTTACATTTTCATAAATAAAACACTTCGGTTTTATTTCTGAAACCAATCTAGCATATTCATAAAAAAGAGTTCCTCGTGTATCCGAAAGCCCCATCTGTTTCCCAACTAAACTGAAAGATTGACAAGGACTCCCACCTACAAAAAGGTCTACCTTATCTCTATAAGGCGCACCATCAAGAAATGAAACATTCCAATGAAAACGATCATCTCCGATGGGGTAATTCGCCACGTACGACTGACGAACCTTGTTTCGAGGAAGGAATGGTTTATATAAATTATCAACCAGTGTTTTACGTTTAAGGCAATCCTGTTCTCGTTCCCATTCTACGCGAAATTTGTAAAAACCGACCCCTTCATATAACATATGAATTCGGTCTTTCAGTTCCCTCTCCGGTCTTTTGCTTGTAGCCGGTGCACCGTTGAGTAAATTGCGGATAGAATCTCGTTGATTCCGCATAATTTCTGTAGCATCACACTGCCGTTCAGTACAAGGACGCATTTTATCGACAAATAGAGACAGTTCTTCAAATAACGTGATGCATTCGTTCCATTCTGTAGATTTGCAAGAAAACGGGGTTAAGTCACCGTTATCACAGGCGAAAACTATCTCATGCTTTATGTGGGAACGAATCATAGCCTGCTCAACCGCCCCAATCCCGCTGAACACAGTCGCCAAGCGGAGTTTTACATCGATATTGTTTTCTTTCCTAAAAATCATTTTGCACTCTTTCTGCTGTTGACCCACTCGTCCAATTCGGAACGCTTAAAAACCCATAGGGTTCTGATTTTGTGGGATGGTACATCGTTGCTCTTTATACATAAACATAGTGTGACCACACTGATCCCAAGATATTGAGTGACCTTTTCAATGCCGATGTAATCATCGTCTGATTTCATATTATCACTTATCGTTTTAAATACTATCAGCTCTTATACTGTAAAATAGCATGTTTTTTGAAAAAGTCAAACGGTTTTCTGATATTTGATAATGTTTATTGGTAATGATGTCAATAATATGCTGGTTCACATCTCAAGACTTACGGCAAGATTAGTGTCGATACTACTTGAATTGAACTTCTACTCTCACCCAATCCGGCTCATGGTACAGCCCATAGACCGACCATTTCCCGTTTTCATAGAGGTACAGATAGTCGGCGGACATTTTGCCCTTGGCGGTGCGCTGATATTCCCCGATGCTGGCGAACCGCTAGACCGGACGTAGCGACTCGTGACGGTCGTGGTAGTAGGCAACGCAGTCGGCCAGTTCCTCGCGGATTTCCGACAGTTCGCTGAGGGCAAGCAGGGATTCGACCTTGAATTAACTTGCGAGGATTGCATCCGTTCCGGCAACGTAGCCATCGTCATTGTATCGAATCACGCGGACGCTGCCGTTTTTGAACCGGAAGTTGGCAATCCCCATGCAGTTCGAGCCGTCATTGAAGTGCGGTAGTTCAGATGAAGCGTGAACCAAATTTTGTAGCTGTCCTCTTATGTGTAGGTCAGGCACGAGTTAAATGTATCGAGTTCGCACATTATCAGCACCTTGGCGATGATGCCCATGCTGAATGAGCCGACCAAGTCCTGTTCGAATTCGGCGTCGAACCGCGCCTCGGAGCGTCCCTCGCTGACGCGGTAGCGCATGGTGAGGA
>JAVVSI010000068.1:0-6389 GCA_036654315.1 Evtepia sp.
GTAAAGTCGCTGTGTGGGACTACGAAGAACTCTCCGATATGCTGGATTGGAACGCCGTTGCCGAATTTAGAAATCGCGCCTTGAATCCGGATCACCCTGTTTTACGCGGCTCTGCGCAAAACCCGGATATTTTCTTCCAGACAAGAGAAGCCGCAAACAATTATTATCAGGCATTACCGGCAGTCGTCGAGCGTTATATGGGCGAAGTCAACAGCCGTATCGGCACAGACTACCAGCTCTTTAATTACTATGGCGCACCCGATGCCGAAACCGTCATGGTTGCGATGGGTTCCGTCTGCGATGCAGCAGAAGAAGTCGTGGATTATATGAATGGTAAGGGCGAAAAAGTGGGACTTGTCAAAGTCCATTTATATCGACCCTTTGCCTCGGATCGTTTTTGCGCCGCCATTCCCGCAACGGCGAAAAACGTCGTTGTCATGGATCGTTGCAAAGAGAACGGTGCCATCACAGAGCCACTTTGTCAGGATGTCATCACCGCAATGGCGGGGACAGAACGTGCAGCTTGTCGTGTGGTTGGCGGACGTTACGGTCTGGGTTCCAAGGATACCACACCCGGCGGTATTATGGCCGCATTCAGAAATGGTCAGGCAGGAGAGCCTGTGAAAAGTTTCACCATCAACATAAGCGATGATGTGACAAACCTTTCGCTTCCCATTCCGGAAGAACCGGATGTTGCGGATCCCGACACCATTTCCTGCAAATTCTGGGGTCTTGGCAGTGACGGTACAGTCGGTGCCAATAAAAACTCAATTAAAATCATCGGTGATAATACCGATTTGAATGTACAGGCATATTTCCAATACGATTCCAAAAAATCCGGTGGTGTCACAATCAGCCATTTGCGTTTTGGTAAAAAGGAAATCAAGTCCTCTTATTACGTCAGCAAAGCGGATTTCGTCGCTTGCCATCTGGCGGCATACGCGGAGAAATATGACATCGTGCGCGATATCAAACCCGGCGGCACGTTCCTTTTGAACTGCGATTGGAATATCGACGAGCTGAGTCAGGTGCTGCCTGCCGAAGCCAAACGATACCTTGCCAAGAACCACATCCGTGTCTTTACCTGTGACGCAACCCATAAAGCGCGTGATCTGGGACTGGGCAACCGCTCCAACGTCATTTTGCAAGCTGCATTCTTCAAACTGTCCAACGTCATGCCCTTAGACGTCGCTGTACAGCAGATGAAGGACGCCATTGTGAAAAGCTATGGCCACAAGGGCGGCGACGTTGTCATGATGAACTGGGACGCAGTCGATGCAGGCATACAGGGCGTGGAAGAAGTCGAAGTTCCTTCCGGCTGGGCAGATTCCGTCGATGAAGTCGTAGACATCACTGTCGATACGGATCGCCCGGAACTGGCACGCTATATCAAAGATATCATGATTCCTGCCAATGCCATGCGTGGTGATTCCATCCCGGTTTCCAAGATGATGCCAAACGTAGACGGCACACTCCCCCAAGGTACCGCTGCATTTGAAAAACGCGGGATCGCAGTGGATGTCCCAAGCTGGATTCCTGAAAACTGTATCCAGTGCAACATCTGTGCCTATGTCTGTCCCCACTCCGTCATTCGCCCGGTTGTCATGGATGCGAACGAGGTAGTCGCCGCACCGCGTGCCAATAAAGCGAGAGATATGCGCGGCAAGAGCTGCGAAATTTACGCCTTTGGGATTGCAATTTCTCCCTTGGATTGTACCGGTTGCGGATCTTGCGTCGCTGCCTGCCCTGCAAAAAATAAAGCACTTGAGATGAAGCCGCTGGCAACACAAATGGATCAGCAGGAAGTCTTTGAATTCTCAGTCAACAAGGTGACAAAAAAGCAGACACCCTTTGCAAAAGAAACCGTGAAGGGAAGTCAGTTCGAACAACCTTTGTTTGAGTTCTCCGGTGCGTGTGCAGGTTGTGGTGAGACACCTTATGTCAAATTGGTCACACAGCTATTCGGTGACCATATGTATATTGCAAATGCGACCGGTTGTTCCTCCATCTGGGGCGGAAGCGCACCTTCCACTCCTTACACCGTCAATAAGGCGGGTCACGGTCCTGCTTGGGAAAACTCCCTCTTTGAAGATGGCGCGGAGTTCGGTTTTGGTATGAGCCTTGCGGTTGCAACACGCCGTACCTCTGCGATTGATCTTGCAAAAGAAGTCGGACAGGATAAGGCAACCCCTGCATCTGTCGCTTCGGCCATTAAACTCTGGCTCCGTAACCGGAACGACGCAGAAGCTTCTCGTAGTGCAGGCGATGCCTTGGCGGCAGAACTCGCAAAAGCAATTGAAAATAAAACTGCGAATGTCAAAGATCTGAGAGCCTTGCTTTCTATGCGTGATATGTTCACCTATAAATCCATTTGGTGCATCGGCGGCGACGGTTGGGCGTATGATATCGGCTACAGCGGCGTAGATCACGTCCTTGCTTCCGGTGAAAATATCAATATCTTGGTGCTTGATACCGAAGTGTACTCCAACACCGGCGGACAGGCATCCAAGGCAACCAATACCGGCGCAGTCGCGCAGTTTGCAGCCGCAGGAAAGAGCCATAAGAAGAAAGATCTTGCTCAAATCGCGATGCAATACGGCGATGTCTATGTCACGCAAATCGCGATGGGTGCGGATTATCAGCAAACCCTGCGTGCGATTATGGAAGCGGAGTCCTATCCGGGACCGTCTCTCATCATTGCTTATGCACCTTGTATCAACCACGGCATTAAAATGGGCATGAATAACTCCATGCTCGAAATGAGCGCGGCAGTACAGGCGGGTTACTGGCATCTGTTCCGTTACGATCCACGTCGTGAGGAAACAGGAAAGACTGCATTCCAGCTTGATTCCCGTGATCCGATCATCGATTACCGTGAGTTCCTAGAGGGTGAAGTTCGATTCTCCTCCTTGCAGCTCACATTCCCGGAGCGTGCTAAGACACTCTTCGCGCAAGCGGAGCGGGAAGCAAAGGAAAAATACAAAAAATTGGTACAACTCTCGCAGTTGCCGCCAAAAGAAAAATAAAAAAGAAAATCCTGCCGCGATTTCTATTCGCGGCAGGATTTTTCATGTAGATCGCTCTGTCATATAAAAATAACACGCCGCTTAATTGTAGAGTTAAGCGGCGCGTTTGGTTCAGAGGATCATGGTAGAGGTATATTCGATTTTAATACCGTAGTCTCTGGTACGACTGAATTTTGCCTTGTTTCCGTTTCCATCTTCGATGGTCATTTTCTCCAGTTTGTAGCCGGTGAAAAAATCAGATACTTCTCCCTCAACAAAGGCAGACCAGCTTTTTTTGGGGGTCTCCAATTCTTCGAGCGTCTCGGGCGTTTCCAATGGATCTGTCATATGTAACGCACTCCTTCTTTTTTTCTCTCATTGTAAAGGAAAGGGAAGAGCGTGTCAAGAAAAAACGGGTGAAGCCGCGTGTGCATCGTGATAGGGAATCAGCGGTTTGTTATGAGGGCGTCATTTTTTCTTGTTTGACCTTTTTGTCAATGACATGACGACCGGCGAGTTCGCTTAAAACCTCTTCGGCGGTAATGCCAAGCTCTGCCATTAAAACCATAACATGATAGGCGAGATCGGAAATTTCATAAATGGTTTCTTGATGATCCCGCGCTTTTCCGGCAATGATGACTTCGGTGGATTCTTCGCCTACTTTTTTCAGAATCTTGTCCAGTCCTTTATCAAATAAATAGGAGGTATACGAACCCTCTTTCGGGTGAATGCGGCGATCTTCCAGCATATTCAAAAGTCCGCTTAGGGAAAAGGCAGACTGCTCATTGCTCTCATAGATGGGATGGTGAAAACAGGAATTTTCGCCGGTATGACAGGCGGGGCCGGTTTTATTGACCTTGACAAGCAAGGCGTCGTGGTCGCAATCTGCGGTCATACTGATGATATACTGGACGTTGCCGGAGGTGTCGCCCTTACGCCACAGCTCCTGCCTGGAACGGCTCCAGAAGCAAGTACGCCCCTCGCGTGCGGAAATCTCAAGGCTTTCACGGTTCATATAGGCGAGTGTTAATACATCGCCTGTGGTTCCGTCTACCACGATTGCGGGGATCAGACCGTTTTGGTCAAATTTTAATGCGTCAAAGGAAAGCATGAAACGGTTCCTCCTGTCGTCTGACTAAAATTCCATTTTGGCTTAAAGTTTCTTTGAGGGACTTGATGTCAATTTCACCGAAGTGAAAGACAGAGGCAGCAAGTCCTGCGTCAATGGCGGGTATTTCTTTAAAAAGTTCAATAAAATCATCGCTGCAACCCGCACCACCGGAAGCAATCACGGGGACGCGTACTGCCTTGCAGACTGCTTCGAGGAGGGGAAGGTCGAAGCCTTTTTTGACCCCATCGGTGTCGATAGAGTTGACCACAACTTCACCGGCTCCCTTTTCCACGCAAGTGCGAATCCATGCGATGGCCTCCATGCCGGTATCCTCTCGACCGCCCTTGGAAAAGACATGAAACGCATCTCCGACGCGTTTGACATCGGTGGAGAGTACGACGCATTGGCTACCATATTTTTGCGCGGCATCGTAAATGAGATTCGGATTCCGGATTGCACCGGAGTTGACACTGACCTTATCGGCACCGTATTTGAGTACACGGTCGAAATCATCCAGCGTATTGATGCCGCCGCCCACAGTCAGGGGGATAAAGACCATGCCGGCGGTTTGTCGGAGGATATCGGTGAAGAGTGCGCGATTTTCGGCAGAAGCGGTGATGTCATAAAAAACAAGCTCATCTGCACCACATGCGCTGTAATATTGTGCAAGCGCGACGGGGGAATTGACGTCGGCGAGGTCTTTGAATTGTACGCCTTTGACAACACGACCATCTTTGACGTCAAGACAAGGAATAATACGTTTGGTAATCATTTGGCACCTCCTGCGCGTGAAATGGCAGATGCAAGATCAATCGCACCGGTATAATAAGCTTTTCCGATAATGGCACCATAGACACCGCTGTCACGGAGTGCCGCCACATCGTCCAGCGTAGAAACGCCGCCGGATGCAATGATTTGCATGGAAAATTTTTCTGTCAGGCGGCGATAAAGGCTGCGGTTGGTGCCACCCATGGCACCATCTTTTGCAATATCGGTGCAGATAATCGTTGAGACACCGATATCCTGCATTTTTTGACAAAATGCATCGCAGGTGTAGGGCGTTGTGTCCTGCCAACCGTTGATGGCTACTTTGTCGTCTTTGACATCAATCCCAACAGCAATTTGATCACCAAATCTGCGAATCGCATCGGAGACGAAGCCGGTTTGTGTGACAGCGGCAGTTCCTAAAATCACGCGACCGACTCCGGCGGAAAGATAAGTTGCGATTGTCTCTTCCGTGCGAATGCCACCGCCGACCTCGACGAACATCCCTGTATGTTCCAAAATACGTTGAATGACAGAGAGGTTGGGGGTTGTTCCGTTTTTGCGCCCTCCAAGTCCACCAGATGCAGGTGGGTGGCACCGGCTTCTTCAAAATGCCGCACGGTGTTGAGGGGATCTGTATCATAGACGGTCATTTGCTGAAAGTCACCTTTGTAGAGCCGCACTGCCTGACCGCGATAGAGGTCGATTGCAGGAAGTAGTATCATGAGATCACTTCTCTTTCACAAAAAGAGCGGAGGATGGAAAGACCAACAGAACCGCTTTTTTCCGGATGGAATTGACAGCCCATTACATTGTCCCGTGCAACAGCGGCTGTGAGTTCTGCGCCGTATTCTGTGCTTGCAATGACGGATTGCGCACAGTCGGCAGCGTAGAATGAGTGGACAAAATAGACACAATCGCCCTCGTTTATCTGTTTGAAAAGGGGGTGTTTTTGTTTGAAATGAAGTCCATTCCAACCGATATGCGGAATTTTTAAGTTTTTGGGAATCACGTCGGCAATGGGACGGATGACACCGGGAATCAGGCCTAAGCCCTCCCATTCTCCAAATTCATAGCTTCGTTCAAACAAAAGCTGCATCCCGAGACAAATGCCAAGCAGCGGCTTTCCGGCAGCCACTTCCTTTTTGATCGTCTCTGCAAGACCTCCGGCGCGTAGGCGTTCCATGGCGTCGGAAAACGCGCCGACACCGGGCAAAATAATCGCGTCGGCATGATGAATCAAGTCAGGATCTGCGGTGACTTGCGCCGTCTGACCGATGGCTTCCAGCGAGCGGCGAAGAGAAAATATATTGCCAAGACCGTAGTCAATAATCGCAATCATAGAAGCACTCCTTTTGTGGATGGAATCTCGTAATTTCCCGGCTCAAGTGCGACGGCTGTACGAAGCGAACGCGCAAGAGATTTGAAACAGCCTTCTAAAATATGGTGTGTATTGTGTCCTGCAAGTTGCTTCACATGAAGCGTTACTTTAGCGTGGCGGACGAAAG
>JAVVSI010000069.1:0-6367 GCA_036654315.1 Evtepia sp.
TGATCCCCTCTATCCGCGGTAAATTCCGAAGCAGGACAGAGGAGGCGATTGTAAAAGAAGCCGAATCTCTGGCAGAGGCCGGTATTCATGAACTGCTTGTCGTTGCGCAGGATATCACCCGCTACGGTTTGGATCTCTACGGTCACCGCGCCCTCGCTGACTTACTTCCAAAGCTTTGTCAAATTGATGGCATTGAGTGGATTCGGCTTCACTATCTCTATCCCGATGAAATTGACGATGCCCTGATTGACGTCATTGCCAACGAACCCAAAATTGTGAAATATCTTGATATCCCCATCCAGCATATCAACGACCGCCTGCTCAAAGCCATGAACCGACGCGGAACCGGTACGGAGATTCGTGCGCTATTTCAAAAGTTGCGTGAACGTATCCCCGGGCTTGTGATTCGCACCAGTCTCATCACCGGTTTTCCGGGTGAAACCGATGCGGAATTTGAGGAGCTTTGTGAATTTCTTCTGGAAGCTAAACTCGAATGGGCAGGCGTCTTTGCCTACTCCGCCGAACCCGGCAGTCAGGCCGCGAAATTACCGGATCAAATCGACGATGACACAAAACGCCACCGTCTGGAACTACTCACTGCTCTACAAATGCGGATTGCAGATGCATACTGTGAATCCAAAATCGGTCAAACGATGACAGTACTCTGTGAGGGTTACGACGATGAGACGGAATTATGGTATGGTCGAAGCGGCGCAGAATCACCCGGCATTGACTCGATCATCCACTTTGAGGGGGAAGAAGGTGGGGTCGTTCCCGGCGGTTTTTATTCGATCACAATTACAAGCGTTTATGATGGTGAACTCATCGGCGTGCGGGAGGAAGAAGAATGAATACCGCAAATAAACTCACGATGGCACGGGTTTTTCTGATTCCGGTTTTTCTCATTCTTCTCTATCTTGATTTCCCCTATAGCCGTTTTCTCGCGCTGATCGTCTTTGTGATTGCCAGTGTAACCGACTTTATCGACGGCTACATCGCCCGCCATTACAATCAAGTCACCGATTTCGGCAAATTCATGGATCCACTTGCAGATAAATTACTTGTTATGTCCGCAATGTTATGGTTTGTGGAGACCGGAACGATGCCCTCATGGGCGCTTCTGATCGTCATTGCACGCGAGTTTTCCGTCACCGCACTTCGCCTCATCGCCGTCGATCAAGGCAAGGTAATTGCCGCCGGTCGGTCGGGCAAAGTCAAGACCGCCGCAACAATGGTTTGTGTCTGTCTCATGCTTTTGCCCTTTCCGCTCTTGCTTTCGCATATTTGCGTCGCCGTCATCCTGATTACCACCGTGTATTCCGGTTTGGACTATTTCTATGTCAATCGTGCCGTCTTTCATGGCGGGAGCCGATAAGATCACTTTACTTGACACATCTTCGCGGTCGTGGTAATATACTGGAACACAATTGAATCGCGTCATGATCGGGAATAGTAACCGTTATGATTCCATACAGAGACCGGCGGTCATCGGCTGGAAGCCGCCTATGAAATCAGACTGTGAAGTGCGCCCGGGAGCGTGAGGGTAGGAAACCCCTCCGGTTAACCTCGTCATCGGTTTTGAGTGAAAAATGAGAGTGGAACCGCGACTTTTTTGATCGCCTCTTGTACCTAGTACGAGAGGCGTTTTTTATTGGCAGGAGGAATATATTGTGACACATTTAGGTGAAATTCTCTCGGCATATCAAGCGCGCGACCCTGCCGCCCGCAGTAAAGTAGAAGTCTTTCTGCTCTACCCGGGTGTCCACGCACTGCTTTACCACCGACTGGCACACCGCCTTTATCTCTGGAATCTACACTTTCTCGCCCGCACTGTCTCACAATGGAGCCGTTTTTGGACGGGAATTGAAATCCACCCCGGTGCAAGCATCGGCAGACGCTTCGTCATTGACCACGGTATGGGTATCGTCATCGGTGAGACAGCAGAGGTTGGGGATGACGTCCTGCTGTATCAGGGTGTGACGCTGGGCGGTACCGGTAAAGATAAGGGAAAACGTCACCCGACCATCGGCGACAATGTCATGATCGGTTCCGGCGCAAAAATATTGGGGCCATTCCGTGTTGGGAACGGATCCCGTATCGCCTCTAACGCAGTTGTCCTATCGGAAGTACCTGAAAATGCAACCGCTGTCGGCGTACCCGCTCGTATTGTACGGGTTGGTGGGGCAAAAGTGGACTTTGCCGGTGAAGTCGATCAAATTCATATCACCGACCCTGTGCAAAAGGAAATTCAGTCCCTGCTTTCTCGTTTGGAACGCGCAGAAAAAAACTTGGATCAGCTTTTGGAAGAGCATATGGAAGGAGATTAAAATATGAGATTGTTTAATACAATGACACGAAAAAAAGAAGAGTTTGTTCCTCTCATACCCGGTGAGGTTAAAATGTATGCCTGTGGTCCGACCGTCTATAACTTTATCCACGTCGGCAATGCCCGCCCAATCATCGTTTTTGATGTTTTACGCCGTTATTTTGAATATTGCGGACAAAAGGTCACCTTTGTACAAAATTTCACGGATGTAGACGATAAGATCATCAATCGCGCCAATGCCGAGGGTGTCTCGTCGGAGGAACTCGCCGCGCAATATATCCGTGAATATTTCACGGATGCGGAGGGACTGGGTGTCCGTGCCGCAACCGTCCATCCCAAAGCAACGGAGAATATTCCGCAAATCATCGACATCATCCAAAGCCTGATCGACAAAGGCTATGCCTATGCCATTGACGGAGACGTCTATTATCGCACCCTGAAATTCGCCGATTACGGCAAACTTTCCGGGCAGCCGCTCGACGACTTACGGGCAGGCGCACGTATTGATGTCACGGACATAAAAGACGATCCGATGGATTTTGCACTTTGGAAAAATGCCAAAGCCGGCGAGCCATATTGGGATGCACCTTGGGGCAAAGGCAGACCGGGCTGGCATATTGAATGCTCTGCCATGTCAAACCGCTATTTGGGAAAAACGATAGATATCCATTGCGGCGGTCAGGATTTGCAGTTCCCCCACCACGAAAACGAAATTGCGCAATCCGAAGCCGCAAACGGCTGCAAATTCGTCAACTACTGGCTCCACAACGGTTTTCTCAATATTGACAACCGTAAAATGTCCAAATCCGAGGGCAACTTCTTTACTGTGCGCGAAGCCGCCGCCGTTTATGGTTATGAACCGATTCGATTCTTCATGTTGTCCGCACATTATCGTAGTCCGCTCAACTACTCCAAAGAATCTCTGACACAGGCGCAAAGTGCCTTGGATCGCCTGTATACCGCCGCCGAACATCTCGACTTTTTGGCAAAAAACGGTTCGGATGACGCATGTAGCGAAGTCGAAACCGCATTCATTGACACCTTTGACGCCTATCGTGTCCGTTTCCATGCTGCTATGGATGACGACTTGAATACTGCCGATGCGATTGGTGTTCTTTTTGAGTTGGTGCGCGGAATCAACAGTGTTTCCGGTACAACAAAGGCCTTTGCAACCCACTGCCATGCCATGATGAATGAGTTCACAGATGTGCTTGGACTTCTCTATCAGAAAAAGGAAAGCGCACCCGATGATCGACTCGATGCCCTCATTGCAGCGCGCGCCGCCGCTCGAAAAGCAAAAGATTTTTCAGAAGCGGATCGTATTCGAGACGAATTGAAAGCAATGGGGATTGAACTCAAAGATACGCCGCAGGGTGTTCAAATTGTTCACATCAATTAGATCCTGTGCTTGCGCGATCCGGAAAGGAGAATGGTTTTGAAACGGCAAACGCGTTTATGGCTCACTATTTTAAGCACAATCATCCTTCTTTCCATAATCGCCCTGTTTATTTTTTACCAAGCACGCAAACCCGGGGATACCGTCTCTATCTCTCAAAACGGCACACTGCTCTATACGTTACCGCTCTCCCAAGATACCGATTTGACCATCCCCGCCCCCAATGGCGGATTTAACCGTGTGATCATCGAAAACCATACCGTACGCATCGAAGAAGCCTCTTGCCCGGATCAGATCTGTGTCCGTCAAGGTGCCATTTCTGAAACCGGAAGGCCGATTGTCTGTCTCCCCAATCAGCTTGTCCTTGAACTTCATTCGGACAAATCCCCTGAATTGGACGGTGTTACATCATAAAAGTAAAACGTCTTGTCTCTCTTGCGATGCTCTCTGCCGTCGCTATGATTGTTTTCGTCATTGAGGCACAAGTTCCCGTTCCCATCCCCATACCGGGTGTGAAACTCGGTCTTGCCAACGTCATCACCCTGTTTGCACTCCGCATCTTTGGCAGACGTGCCGCCGGTATGGTCTTGCTCGTCCGTATCGTACTTGGGAACCTCGTTATCGGTCAGCTTATGGCAATGCTTTATAGTCTTGCGGGCGGTGTCCTCTGCTGGCTTGTCATGTCGCTTTTGACCAAATTTATGAGCCAAAACCAAATTTGGATTTTGAGTATTTTTGGCTCGATCGCGCATAATGTGGGGCAACTGGCTGTTGCGGTTTGGATCACAGGTACCCCCTCTATCCTTGTTTATGCGCCGGTTCTTTTACTGATTGGTATGGTAACCGGATTCTTTACCGGAAAATGTGCGCAGTATGTGATTATCAGAATGCAACGACTACGCAGCTCGTGTCAGAATAGGAGTTGACTCTTTGTGAAAGACCAGATTTTAACCGCTTTGGAGCAGGCACGCGGCACTTTTGTTTCCGGTCACGCACTTGCTACCGCGCTCTCCGTCAGCCGCACCACCGTCTGCAACGCTGTCCATGCCCTACAGGACGCAGGTTATGCCATCGAAGCAGTCACCAATCGCGGCTACCGTCTCGCCCCCGGCAATGGCCCTCTCTCTCGACAAAGCATAGAAAAATATCTTCTCCCCGGTTTATCCATCGAAGTGATCCCCTCTGCCCCCTCTACAAACTCCCTCCTCAAACAACGCGCGGAAACCGCTGCCCCCGAAGGACTTGTTCTCATTGCAGAGGAACAGACCGCCGGACGCGGCAGAAGAGATCATACGTTCTTCTCCCCCTCCGGCACAGGACTTTATATGAGCCTCCTGCTCCGCCCTACACTGCCCGCCTCCGACGCACTCTGCATCACGACCGCTGCCGCCGTTGCCGTTGCTGAGGCGATTGAGGAGGTTTCCGGTCGGGATGCCAAAATCAAATGGGTCAATGATATTTTTTGTGATGGGAAAAAAGTTTGTGGTATTTTAACAGAGGCCTCCATTGATCTGGAGGGCGGCGGTCTGCATTACGCGATTCTTGGCATTGGTGTCAACGTGTTTCCCGCAGCCTTCCCGCCCGAACTGAATGCTACCTCCGTTTTTACAACACCATCCGATTCCTTTGACCTACGCAGTCGGCTTGCCGCTTCGATTTTAAATCACTTCATGCGCGAATATCCGAATTTAAGCCAAAAAAATTATTTTGAAGCATACCGCAGTCGTTCTCTCCTACTCGGAAAACCCATCACCATCTCAGGTGCCACAACACAACAAGATGCAACTGCCTTAGATCTCGACTCCGATTTTCGGCTCAAAGTGCAATACCCGGATGGAAGCATTTCTTATCTTTCCTCGGGTGAGGTCAGCGTAAAGGCACAATCATGTATCGTTTAAGGAGACGCATTCCGTGAAAACAAATATTATTTTAATCGGGATGCCCGGTTGTGGAAAAAGTACGCTTGGTTTCCTTGCCGCAAAACAAATGGGACTCCAATTTCTCGACACCGATAAGCTTCTTGAATCCCGAACAGGAAAAACCCTCTCCGAACTGTTATCGGAATATGGATTGACCCGGTTTCTGGCACTCGAAGAGGAAACCCTGCTCTCTCTCAAGCAAACCCACACCATCATCGCAACCGGTGGCAGTGCTGTTTACGCCGCGCAAGGAATGCAGCATCTGAAAACAATTGGTCACTGTGTTTATCTCTCTGTACCCTATTCTCTCATCAGCACCCGTCTGAGCAACCTACAAACCAGAGGTGTTGCCATTGCCGAGGGGAAGTCGCTGCGCGCACTTTATGAGGAACGCAGTCCCCTCTATGAACAGTACGCAGATCTGATTTTTCATGAATCCGAAAACAGAGATCCCCCCTCCAATGCACGCTTACTTACTTCCCTTTTATATGATAATTTGGATGTTTTTAACTTCAAGCTTTGATTCTCCTACAGTTTATTGTCATTTTTCCCTATTTTTTCACCTTCTCCCTGCACAATTCACACATTATTTACGTTTCCTTCATTGACTGTCTCCGGTTTACGGTTATAATAGATCTATTCTGAATTGCTTCGTGGAGATGATGTTTTTTGACAAATCGTTTGGTCGGTTTTTTTCGGGCTCGCGCAGGATGCGATCCGTACTCC
>JAVVSI010000070.1:0-6338 GCA_036654315.1 Evtepia sp.
TAAACCGCCTACTCCCTTAGCAGGGGAGCCCCTTCGGCCACTTGGGTACTTCTCCGGATCGTCATTTAATTGGCGGAGAGAGTGGGATTCGAACCCACGGCCCTTTCGGGTCACCAGTTTTCAAGACTGGCTCCTTAAACCGCTCGGACATCTCTCCGTTTACACCATCGGAGTCGGCTTTAGATGCGAGACTAAGGATACCATGTCTTTGCTCCTTTGTCAATATCTATTTCGATTTTTGTAATGTTTTTTTGTTCCCTACGCTTGGAGGCCTATTCCACCTCCAAGCGTCACATCAATCATTCATACCACTTTGGCGCATATCTTATGCGTAAAAACTATGATCCGCTATGGTCGTGACATAAGGGCGATTTTGCGATGCCCAACTACGAAGGCCGGCTACGTTGAAAAATAGGCTGTTATTCGCTATACGTACACCCTCCAGTGCGAGTTTTGCCGCAATCACACTGTTCTGATTGGGTTCACGCCTGATACTGCCATTCCGAACCGGACTGAACTGGCAAACACCATTCTTACGTTGACAAACAACACCCTCTATCGTATTCGGGAACTGCGGATTCGCCACCCGATTCAATATGACTGTGGCTACCGCAATCTTACCCTCCAAAGGCTGGTTTCCACTCTCCGCATTGATGATACGAGAAAGCCAATACAGATCATTGCTATTATAATACACATCTCCACTGACCAGTGGCACATCACAGGTTTCTACATATATGTTCTGCGTCGCCGGATCCCAACTCACCGCACCGCCCAGAGCAAGACCCAAGGTACGAATCGGAGCCAGTGTAACATAATTGCTATAATGAATCAGTGTCGGAATGTAAATATATCGACCGTTCACCACGAAATAAGGATCCCCGGGACGTGCCTCCATACTAAATCCATTCCCGTTTGCACAAAGAGCTCCATTGACTGATCCAACCCATGCCCCGGGAATCAATGCCTCTACAAACGAACGAATCGAAACGTAAGTCACATTCCCATTCATGGTATACGCCTTCTCGCGAATCGAAACACCGTTTACAATAATATCCGGCCCCTGATCCACGGCCGGTTTCTCCGGTATTTTCGTCTCTTCCCCGGTTTCCAAGGCAGTCACTTGCGTTGTGGAAATACCGCTTTTCAAAGTCTCTACATGTGAGTTGCTCGTTCCGTCGATCGCAAACGCGTTGAGACAAAATGGGCATAAAATTGTGATCGAAAGAACCGCACTCAGGAATTTAATTTTCATAATGATGTAACTCCTGTTTCTAGTTTTTTATTTGTTGTTACCCTATTGTAACTTAGTTGTGACTAAAAAGCAAGAGTTTTTTTCTTCGATCCCAGCAAAAAGAGAAAACGAACATGAAAAAGACTGCGCCTAACGGTCTATTCCGCAGGCGCAGTCTTTTGTCAATCATCCGGTATACTAATATGGTATCTCTTGTATTTCCAGCGTTTCTAAGGTCTCCTGACCAAGTGCCGTCATTGCCAAGCTCCCATGTGCGGCATTTTTTTTGGGATAGACCACATTTTTCAGTGGAATATCCGCATCAGCATAAATAAGACCTTTATTTTTCAGTGAAATTACGACATCATGAAACTCGGATTCGGCTTCTTCAATCGGTGAAAATCGACCTGTGTTCGTTTCATAAAACACCGGCATGAACGCATACTGTCCAAGTTCAAAAAGCAGAGCGGCTTCCGCCGGACACAGCACAATTTGTCTCGATCCACAATGGCTGCAATCATTGCTACAACTGCCGATACAGTCCGCACAGGAACTCATTATGCCCTACCCCGCTCTTCTGCCTTCCGTTGTGCCTTTTCTAAAAATTTCGCCTCATCTATCACAACACGTTCATGCACACCATCACCCACTATCTCATGACCATCTGAAGCCGTAACGCGAAAAACCAGCCTCCGTCCGTCAATCTCAATCAATTCGGATTCCGCTGTGACACACCCGCCAATCGGTGTCGGTGCCAGATGACGCACATTCATCAAAACACCAACCGTACCGTAACCCGGCTCCAACTGTGATGCGACACTGGTTTGTGCTGCGTTTTCCATGGACGCAATCATAACGGGCGTTGCAAGGACATCCAAACTGCCGCTCCCCACCGTCTTTGCTGTCACACTTCTATCGACTTTAATCGTATTCGTACCTTTGCTTGCAAGAATTAACATAATCAGCCTCCTCCGTTTCCTAAAAAGGGTAAAGGAATTGTACCACATTTCGCGTCTTTGTAAATCAATTTTTTAAGTTTTTTTCTTCTCACGCAAGCATGAAATTTTATCGGAAAATTTTTTTAATGCCCTAAAATAGGGTGTTTTTTTCCTCAATATGGAAAAGTAAGCAAAAACGGGGAGCGTCACTGGCAAAAGAAACAAAAAATCTTCCACTTGAGAAGTAAGGTTTGACGATTTGGTAATGTTGACTTTTTTTCGTGGTTAGTATAACATAGAACTGCAATATATGTGTTCGGTCGATCTGATCGGATTCAACATACGTGATAGGAGGAAATTTCTAAAATGAGCAAATATCATGACGAATACTTGGCGGACAAGTACAAAGGGATGACCCCACAGGAAATTTACGATTCCAAAAAAGGGACACTGGAAGATGCACTGAACATGATCCAGGGTGGTGACTGCCTTCTGTGGCCAATCCACGGCAACGAGCCAAAGATTTTCCTTGATAATCTGCACACAATTGCAGGTCGTCTTGACAAACCCGTTGAGATGTGGTGCGCTGTTCAGAGATTTGAACACGAAGTCTGCACAACCAAAGATCCGGAAATCCTCTCTAAGTTCCACTTCAACAGCTTCTTCTATGATGGCTGGTCCCGTGAAGCACATCCCAGAGGTCTGTACTCTTTCTTCCCGGTTAACCTGCACAACTATGGCCAGGAATTACACAGAACCATTCGCCCGAACGTCTTTGTTGCTCAGGTTTCTCCCATGGATGAACACGGCTTCTGCCACATGAGCTGCGATCTCCAGTGGACACTTGAGAACTTCTACGGCGCAGATAAAATCATCTTCGAAGTCAACCCGCAGGCTCCTGTCATCGGCGGCGAAACCGCACTCCCCATCTTCATGGCAGATGTTGTCTATGAAGTCAACGAGAGACTCTACCAGCTCGGTGATCCCCCAATGGGAGAAGCTGAGAAAACCGTTGCCGAATACTGCGCTTCCGTTGTCAAAGACCGTGACTGCATCCAACTCGGCTTTGGTGGTATCCCGAACGCAATCGGCAGATATCTGACCGATAGACATGACCTCGGTATTCACACAGAGCAAATCGGCAGTGCTATGGCGCATCTCCTTGAGAGCGGCGTTGTCACAAACCGTTATAAGAATATTGATGTCGGTATGTCCGTTGGTGCTTTCATCATTGGTGATGACTTCCTGTATCACTTCGTTGACAAACACCCCAGAATCAGAATGAAACGTGGTCGTTACACCAACGATCCATTTGTCATCATGCAGAACGAGAACATGGTTTCCATCAACGCTGCTTTGCAAATCGACCTCACAGGTCAGGTTGCTGCAGAAGCAATTGGTACCATGCAGTTCTCCGGAACCGGCGGAGCAACCGACTTTGCTTATGGTGCATACCACTCCAAGGGCGGTCGTGCTATGCTTGCACAGATCTCCACAACCAAAAAAGGCACAATGTCCAGAATCCAGCCAATTCTTCAGCCGGGTTCCGTTGTCTCCGTCTCTCGTAACCTCACCGATATGGTCGTTACCGAGTATGGTATTGCAAAACTGCGTCAGCGTACTGTCAAACAGCGCGTTGAGAACCTCATTGCAGTTGCACATCCTGACTTCAGAGCGGAACTGCGTAAGGATGCCAACAAGTATATGTACTATTGATTTTTCTTCTCCTATAAAACACAAAAAAGATTCCCACGGTTTTTGCCGTGGGAATCTTTTTGTTATTTAAGACAGCCGTTCTTTGAACGCCTCGTAGCCGAATGAACGGATTAGGGAATCATTCCCTTTTAGATCACGCCAAACGATGGAAGGGAGTGCCATGCCATTGAATGTATTCGTTTTCACCATGGTATACAGTGCCATATCCTCAAAAACCACGGTGCTTTCTGCCGTCAGCGGCGCGTCAAATGAATAATCTCCTATCACATCTCCGGCGAGACAAGTACCGCCTGCCAAACGGTAAGTATATTTTTTTTCCTTGGCTTCTCCCCCATCTATCACCGATGGGCGATACGGCATCTCAAGGACATCCGGCATATGACAGGCAGCAGAGGTATCCAAAATCGCAATGTCAAGACCATTATGCACCACTTCCAGAACGGACGAAACCAGAAATCCGGCATTCAATACAACCGCTTCGCCCGGTTCAAGATACACGGTGACACCATAAGTCTCCCGCAAGCGTTTGATGATCTCAATCAGTTTATCGCGGTCATAGTCCGAACGCGTGATATGATGTCCCCCGCCGAGATTCAGCCAGCGCAGACCATGCAAATCAAATTTGGATTCCACAGCAGCAAGCGTCAGTTCCAAGGCATCCGCGTTCTGTTCGCAAAGCGTGTGAAAATGCAAACCGTCTACGGGGATGGGAAGCTGAAAATTCTCCTTCGTTGTCCCCAATCTGGACGCAGGCGCACAGGGATCATAGATCGCGTGTCCATCCTGCGTCGAACACTCCGGATTGATCCGTAGACCAATGGATTTATGCGCATTCCGGGCGCGCAACCCATATTTCTCGAGTTGTGTGGGAGAATTGAACACGATATGGTCAGCATGGCTCAGAATCGCTTCAAATTCATCCGGCCGATAGGCAGGAGAATATACGTGCGTCTCGCCACCGAACGTCTCATGCCCCAGTATCGCCTCGTACAGCCCACTGGCCGTCGTCCCATCCAGATAGCGGCGGAGCAGCGGATAAGCAGAAAACATAGAAAATGCCTTTTGTGCAAGTAGGATTTTACAGCCGCTCTTTTGCGCAACCTCTTTTAGAAGTTCAAGATTATGCGTCAGTCGCGCTTCATCCACCAAAAAGTACGGCGTTCGAAAAGGTTGATTGACCATCAGTCCACCAGCACAGGCGTATATGTCTCCTTGAACGGAAGCCCCCATTGATTCAAAGCATCCATGAAAGGATCAGGATCAAATTCTTCTATGTTATGAACCCCGGCTTTGTTCCATGTTCCGTTCATAACCAGCATTGCCCCAATCATAGCCGGGACACCGGTTGTATAAGAAATCGCCTGAGAGCCGACCTCGCGATAACACTCCTGGTGATCGCAGATATTATACAGTGCGTAGGTCTTTTCTTTGCCGTCCTTTTTCCCCTGGAAAATGCATCCAATATTCGTTTTGCCTTTGGTGCGCGGCCCCAAAGAAGCCGGATCGGGCAATACTGCCTTTAAAAATTGAAGCGGGACAATCTGCTTGCCCTCGTAAAGAATCGGCTCAATCGACGTCATCCCTACATTTTCAAGGCACTTCAGATGTGTCAGATAGCTCTGACCAAAGGTCATAAAGAAACGAATCCGACGAATCCCCGGCATATTCAAAGCCAGACTTTCGATCTCTTCATGATGCAACAAATACATCTCTTTGTCGCCCACTTCCTCAAACGTATAACTGCGCTTGATCTCCATCGGCTCTGTCTCTACCCATTTGCCGTTTTCCCAATAAGAACCTTTGGCGGAAACTTCCCGAATATTGATTTCGGGGTTGAAGTTTGTCGCAAAAGGATAGCCGTGATCACCGCCGTTGCAGTCCAGAATGTCAATATAGTTGATCTCATCAAATTCATGTTTCAGTGCGTAGGCGGAGAAAACACCCGTTACACCCGGATCAAATCCACTCCCAAGCAATGCGGTAATGCCCGCTTCTTCAAAGCGTTTCCGATATGCCCACTGCCAACTATATTCAAATTTCGCTGTGTCTTCCGGTTCATAGTTCGCTGTATCCACATAATGCGTTTTCGTCGCAAGGCAGGCGTCCATGATACTCAAATCTTGATAGGGCAGGGCCAGATTCAGTACCACATCCGGTTTCACGCGCTCAATTAAGTCGATCAGTTCTTGCACATGATCTGCATCGACCTGTGCTGTGGACAGCTTCGTTTTTGTGAGCGGTCGGAGTGCGTCTGCCAATGCGTCACATTTCGATTTCGTGCGGCTTGCAATGCAGAGTTCCTCGAATACAGTGCTGTTCTGACAGCATTTGTGAATGGCGACGGAGGCAACACCGCCGCATCCGATGATTAAGGCTTTTCCCATTTTGAACATTCCTTTCGATCTTTAATTGCACAGTGCGAGAAGCATTTCTCGCACGATTTTACAAGC